>JBEVND010000287.1:0-4155 GCA_040508285.1 Rariglobus sp.
TTGAGCATGCGTTCGATGTCGTCGAGCGAACGAAGTCCGCCACCAACGGTGAGCGGCATGAAGCATTGCTCGGCGGTCCGGGCGACGACGTCGTGCATGATACCTCGTCCATCGCTCGAAGCAGTGATGTCGAGAAACACAAGTTCGTCGGCCCCTTGCGCATCGTAGGCTTTGGCGGATTCGACGGGGTCACCGGCGTCGCGGAGCTCCTGAAACTTGATGCCCTTGACCACGCGGCCGGCGTGGACGTCGAGGCAGGGAATTACTCTTCGCGATAACATCTGTTCAAAATGACGAATGACTTATGATAGATGAAGAATGAAAAAGCCCAATCACGGATGAAAAATCATTCGTCATTGGGCTTTGATCGTCCGCGCCGCTGAACGGCGGGATCAATTCTCCGTGTGCGTGATATCGGGCTCGAAGTTCACGACCAAGCGATAGGTCTGGCCGGGGCGCATGACCAGCGGGTGGTCGCGCACAAGATGCTGGAGGTAGTGGATTTTACCGTAGTTAGTGCGATAGGCGGGATCGTTGGTGACGACCTCAGTGTCCTGCCACACGCCTTGGAAGTCATCTTTCTGCACAGTGCAGCGATGTCCTTCTGCCCCCAACGCGACGGCACTGCCAACGTGGTATTTGGAGTGAGGCGCAGCGATGGCGAGGACGTAACGGAACTTCGTCAGCTCGACTTGCTGCTTCACCGTGTAGGCAAATTCCGCGCTGATTTTCGGGCCGGCGAAATTCCACTGGACCTTCACGCTGCCGAGGTTCTTGAGGATTTCTTCCTTGGTGTTGATCAGCTCGGGTTGATCGTAGCGGAAGTAGAAACTGTTGCGCAGGCCGAGACCGGTGACGCAGTTTTTGCCATAGAAAGCGGGCAGCGTGACTTGCTCAACGCCGCCCACGTTAAAGGTAAGCTCGGGGAGCATCACCGGAACGTAGACGTTATTGGGCCAGTCAAACACCCCAGGACTATGCGGGAAGGGCAGCGAGTCGCTCGTGAGGGTGGTGCCGGAACTGATCAGCGGGATCTGCGCATGCAGACCGCTTTCGGCATCACGGTAGAGGAAAAGGCCCTGCTCTTTACGGTTGGATTTGTCGAAGATGACAAAACGACCGACGGTGCGAGCGGCTTCGGCTGGCTTGGGTGCGCCCGTTTGAAGGGGAACCTGCACGGCCTTGGCGAGACGGGCCCATTGGCAAAGATAACGCGCGGCATCAAAGTTTGCCATGCGCGTGGTGTGGTGGCTGTAAGCCGTGCGCTCTTCGTCACGAAGATCAACGAAGCCGTGTTCTTGATCCAGGTAGGTCTGGTAGAAAAACACGAAGAGGCGACGGAGCAGATCGAAATATTTCTGCTTCTGGTCTTCGAGGATCCAGCCGTCGCGGAGACCTTGAAGCACGAGGCTGATGCAGTGCATCTGGCCGTAAGCGCCGGCGGCGCGACCGAAGGCCCAGCCGAGACCGTCCTGGCGGACGAGATCGGGCATCATCTTCAGGTATTTCTCGGCGTAGGTGCGGAGGGTGGGGAGCTTGCGATCGCGCACGCCGCTGTTGGCGTGGAGCTGAAGCGCGGAGCGGACGAACACGAAGGTCATCACGCCGTAGAGATTGAAGTTGCCGCCGAGGCCTTCGGTCGAGTCGTCGAAGAAACCGGTGGAGCTCGTCTGGTTGATACGATCAACCATGCGCTCGATGAGGCGTGACGTTTCGTCTTTCTTGGAGAGACCGAAAGAGTAACGCGCGACAGCCTTGGCAACGTTGAACGCCTGCCAGTGGTTGTCGTGGTCGCTGCGGTGGAGGAGCGGTTTGTCGATGCGAACCTGGGTCTCTTCGACAAGGCGCTCCCACACGGGATTACGCTCCTTGGAGGGACCAAAGCAGAGCAAGCCAAGCGCGGCATAAGCCAGACCGTTCTCGGTGGCGGGCTCCATGAACATCTGCGCGGTTACGCAGCGGGCGGTGAGATCGATGAGATCGTAGCCCTTGAGGGTGGTTTCGCCAGTGGCGCGATAATATTCGCCGAGGGCGTAGGCAACGTGGCCGGGTTCATCGGCGCGGGGCTCCTCACCAGGAGCGGGCAGAATGCTGCCGTCGGGTTGGATAGAATCCAAGTTATGGCCGAGAATAGAACGGGCCATGTCGAGACACTGCTCGGAAAAACTATGCATGCGTAGTGGTTTGTCTGCCAAGGTCTGCCGGGCGCATCGGGCGAACGGCGAAAAGGTAAGAATGTTCAGGTTTTGAACGGGTGGAGCAAGAGGGAAGTTGGCGTTTTTTCCTCTGAACCACGCAGCTGATATGCGACAAGTGCCGGTGTCAGCGATACCCGAACCACCAGATGGCGGTGACGCCCAGCGTAAGCAGGCCGAGGGCTGCAGCAAAAACGATGAGACAACCGCGCCGAATGTCTTTGGGGTTCTGTTTCTCGTCCTCGGAATAACGCTCAATCAAGGCGTCGGGATCAATCGTGTTGCTGGGTGGCGATGATGGTAACGAAGCAACCGTCGCACCCGTGTCGCCAAGGCTCACGCTAGGGGCTGAAAGCGTAGGAATTATTGACTCCTTAGAGTCATTCGGGGCTGCGGACGTTTCTCGCGCGATCTCGGTTTCGATCCATGCCAAGTGTTCACGTAGGAGGGTCTGCTGGCGCTGGAGATGGCGGAGGCGTTCGCTCATTTGACTGGGGGCTATCGCGGCGTCGGTGGACGGAAACGGCAAAACAAAAAAAAGACGCCGGGCTCGAAAGCCACGGCGCCTTAGGAAAGCGACCTATTGAAATCGTCTGCTTAGACGATGTTCACCTTGCGATGAACCTTGTCGAACTCGACCTTGCCGTCCGTGAGGGCGAACAGGGTCCAGTCGCGGCCGATACCAACGTTCTTGCCGGCGTGCAGCTTGCTGCCGCGCTGACGGACGATGATGTTACCAGCGATGACGGCTTGGCCGCCGAATTTCTTTACGCCGAGACGTTTTGAGTGGGACTCGCGACCGTTGGACGTGGAACCTGCACCTTTTTTATGCGCCATGGAATGGTTTCTCCTTTAAAAGTGGATGAGTGATCAGGCCTTGATGGCTTCGATCTTAATAACGGAAAGCTCTTGGCGGTGGCCGCGCTTCTTTTCGTGACCCTTACGCTTCTTCTTTTTGAAGACGATCACTTTGTCGCCACGCTTGTTCTCGAGGACCTTGGCGGTAACCGAGGCGCCGGCGAGGGTGGGGGTGCCGATCTTGAAGGTGGCGCCTTCACCAGCGGAAAGGACGTCGGTGATTTCGACGGTGGAGCCGGCTTCCGTGTTGGGGAAGCGGTTTACGATGAGAATGTCGCCTTCGGATACAGCGAACTGCTGGCCTTGGGTTTTGATGGTCGCTTTCATAAATAAAACGTCGAACTAAGAACTTTTGGTCGGGCTCACGCAAGGAGATATTTGGGAAAATAAATGGTTACAATTCGTGGTGCGCGGTCGCGCCAGAATTCCCGAAATTTGAATAGCGAAGGCGGCCCGAAAACACCTATCGTCCACGGCGTGAATACCCCTCATCTCTGTGGCGCGACTGCGCTTTTGATCATTACGGCCTGTTTCGTTCAGCCACTCAACGCACGTGTGGGTGAGTCGCAGGGCGATGTGGAGCGCCGCATTTTGCAGCCAAACTTGGGAAAGCATTTTTTTCGCGCGAAAGATAAGGATAATCGTGACAACGATCGTCAGCAGCAGCGCGAAGAACGTGACCAACCGTTCTTTGCTGCGAAGGAGTTTTTCCCACCCGACATAGTCGAGAAAACTTATTGGAAGTCGGCTTTGGCCAATCAGCTAAGCAACGATAACGGATGGCGCGTTCATGTGTTCTACGCAGGCGGTCGCTCGATGCTTGAGGCCTATCGGCGTGTCGGCGAAAGCCTCAACGAGTTTGAGGTGCGGGCCTTGCTCCTTGCAAATCGCGGAGCGTCGTCTTGGCGAAAAATGTCCAGCGAGGGCGGTGGCACGAATGGCATCGGTTACGATTTCGAGTTGGAGGACGGTTCCATGCGGGCGCGTCAACAGGGCAACTGGCTCATGATTTTTTCGACGCGTTTCGATAACTACGTTGTCGAGCAACAGAAGATCGCGAAAGAAAAGCGGGACAAAGAGCTGGCGATTCAAAAGGTCGAAC
>JBEVND010000288.1:0-5312 GCA_040508285.1 Rariglobus sp.
GATATCGGCAACAAAGCCGCGATCGGCGGACTCGCGCGTGAGTTCTACCGGCGACTCGGCAAACATTACGGCGTGGACGAAGCCTGGACCTTCGAGCCCTCCGTGGCGCACCGCGTGTTCACGGAGTTGGTGAAGGAGTCGGGGGTCCCCGTGCATTGCCGGCAGTTTCTCGCGTCGGTGACGATGAACGGCGGCCGCATCGAATCGCTCACCACCGAAAGCGGACTCACGGTGCAGGCGCAGGTATTCATCGATGCCAGCTACGAGGGCGATCTGCTGGCGAAGGCCGGTGTGAGTCATCACATCGGCCGCGAAGACAACGCCACCTATGGCGAGACGCTCAACGGCGCTCAGGTGCGCGAGAAACATCAGTTCGATTTTCCCGTGTCGCCCTACGTCGTCGAAGGCGATCCCGCGAGCGGACTGCTGCCCGGCATTGAGACGGGTGAGCAGCCGGTCATCGGGCGCGGCGACCACCGCGTGCAGGCCTACAATTTCCGCATGTGCATGACGGACGATCCGGCCAACCGGATCGCGTTTCCCAAGCCGGCGCATTACGACCGCAGCCGCTATGAATTGCTGGCGCGTTATCTGAAGGCGGGCTGGCGGCAGATGTTCAACAAGTTCGACCGGTTGCGCGTGCGCACCAAGACCGACACCAACAATCACGGTGCGGTGTCGTCGGATTTCATCGGTGAAAACCACGGCTGGGCCGCCGCCGGCTACGCCGAACGCGAGCGGCTTTTTCAGGCGCACGTCAATTACCAGCAGGGCTTGTATTGGTTTTATCAAAACGATCCCGCGGTGCCGCCGGACATCCGTGAAGCCTACGCGAAGTGGGGTCTGTGCAAGGACGAGTTCACCGAGACGGGCGGCTGGCCGCACCAGCTCTACGTGCGCGAGGCGCGCCGGATGATCAGCGATTACGTCATGACCGAGCACGAGTGCGTCGGCGCGAGACTTGCGCCCGAGCCGGTCGGACTCGCGGCGTATTCGATGGATTCGCACAACTGCCGGCGTTTCGTGGATGCGAACGGCCATGTGCGCAACGACGGCGATGTGCAGGTCCACGGGTTCACGCCGTATCCGATCAGCTACCGCTCGATCGTTCCGCGCGAATCCGAGTGCACCAACCTGATTGTCCCCGTCTGTCTGGCGGCATCGCACATTGCCTACGGCTCGATCCGCATGGAGCCCGTGTTTATGTCGCTGGGTCAGGTGGCAGCCATCGCGGCCGAGCAGGTGATTCGCGCGGGGACGAGCGTGCAGGGCGTCGCTTACGAGACGCTGGCCGGGCGTCTGGGGGAGGCGGGGGTCGTCATCGCCTGGAACAAAGAAGTTCCCGTGTCGGGCGCGGACATGCATGCTTGGGAGGCATGACTTCTTTCAGACATCCCCTGATTCAACGTCTTGCGGATGGTCGTCCGCAACGCATCGCCTTCTACGGCACCAGCCTCACGGCGGCCGGTGCGTGGGTGCCGCAGCTCACCGCCTTGTTGACGGAGCGCTTCCCAGGCTTGGTCACGACCTTCAAGGGCGCGGAGTCCGGCATGCATTCGCGCTGGGGTGTTGAAAACCTGGATACGCGCGTGCTTGTGAATACGCCCGACGCCGTGTTCATCGAGTTTTCGGTGAACGACGCCTGCGCCCGATTTGGTATCACCGTGGCGGAAGCCCGGGCCAACCTGGAGAACATGATTGATCGCATCCGCGGGCAAAACACGGCGTGTGACGTGGTCCTGCAGGTGATGAACCCCGTGCTGGACCGGCCGGCCGGCCACGACGGACACCGTCCGCACCTCGCGGCGTATCAGGAGAGTTACCGGGCCGTCGCGCGCGAACGCGGTTTCCTGTGCATCGACCACATGCCGGCGTGGACGGAGCTGTTGAACCGCGACGAAGCGCAATTCCGCGCCTGGGTGCTCGACGGATTGCACCCGCAGGCGGAGGGTTATCAACGCGTCGTTATGCCGGAACTGCGGCGTGCGCTGGGCTTATGAAAACGAGAAGGGGTTTCCGCGGGCGATTGATCGCGCTCGGAATGCTTTTGGCCGTCACGATGACGGCGCAGGAGTGCCCGAAGGAATTCGCCATCGCGCGCTTCCACGGAGATCGCGCTTCGGCCATCAGCTACACCTTTGACGACGGAAAGAACGACTCCGTCGATGTGGCACGACCGATGTTCGAAGCGCGCGGGATGCGCATGACATTTGGAGAACCGGTGCGGGTGGTGTGGGAGTAAAGTGGAAGGCGGTCACTCGCCGGGCAGCGGCGGCGGCCGGGGGCCACGGGGTTGGTTGCGGAATTCGCCGGGGGTGAGGCCGGCGGTTTCGGCGAAGCGGGTGCAGAAATAGCGGTCGGTTTGGAAGCCGCATTGTTCGGCGATGTCTTTCAGCGGGAGGCGTGAGTGGCGGAGGAGTTCCTTGGCGCGTTCGATGCGCAGGCGGTTGAGCTCCTGGTTGAGCGTGCGGCCTTCGCGTTTTTTGAAAACGTGTCGGAGGTAGTCTTCGCTCACGCCCACATGTTCGGCTACGGCCGCCATGTCGGGCACTGTGGCAAAGTGGTCGCGCAGGTAATGGCGTGCGCGGCGGACGTAGTCGGCCTGCGGGTCGGCACCGGCTTCGCGCTGGCCGTCGGCGATGAGCAGGCGGAGCAACAGCGCGGTGGCGCGCAGGTCGAGGACCGAGGCGAGTGCGGAGTCGGTCTGCGCGGGGGTGCGGGAGAGCGACCAGAATTCCTCGCCCACGTAGGGATCGCCGCTCGGCGGATAATACGCGGCGCGGGGGAGGAGCGCGGTGATGGCGTTCGCGGCTTGCACGTGCACGCAGACGTCGGCGCCGGGGTGCGTGGGTTTCTGGTCGTGGGCGACGCGGGCTCCGTAGAAGACGACGCCTTCGTCGGCGTAGGCGAGGGCGGTGCCGTCGGCGAGCGTGGTGACGCCGCGGCCGGTGGGGTGATAGACGAGCTCGATCACCGTGTGGTCGTGCATCGGGCAGGGGCGGAGCGTGGTTTCGCCGGACCAGGCGCAGACGAAGCGCAGGGGGTTCAGGCGCAGCAGGTGCGCCAGACGGTCGGAGGGGGCGGAGCCGTTTCGTGGCATAGGGTGAGTTGATCGTCGCGAAATCCCGTGTGGGCACAAAATCAAAACCGCGGCATAACCGAAAAATGGAATAAAGAGCCGATTCGTTCATTTGCAGGTAAAGCGGCGCAGGCACACGACGGAGGGGATGAAACCCAAGAACCCCGCGGTGATCTTCACCGCACCCAATCAAGTCTCCCTCGGTTCCGTGCAATGCGCCGTGTGCGGTCCGACCGAGATCGTCATCCGCACGCTTTACTCGACGATTTCGCCCGGCACCGAGTTGCGCATGCTGGCCGGTCACTATGGCGCGGCGGACAAGTTTCCCTACGTGCCGGGCTACAGTTCGGTGGGCGAGGTGATCGAGGTGGGCGCCGAGGCCAAGGGCTGGCGCGTGGGTGATCTGGTGAGCGCGCGCAATGCGCGTCCGTTTGCCGAGGGGCGTTCGCTTTATGGTGCGCACGCGGCGATCAAGGTGCTCTCGACGACGGACACGGATCGTCCGGTGCTGCTGCCGGAGGGGGCGGATCCGCTCGCGTATGTGTTGGTGGAGATCGGCGCGATTCCGTTGCGCGGGGTGGAGGCGGCGGCGCCCAAGGCGGGCGAGACGGCGATCGTGATCGGGCAGGGATTGATCGGCGCGTTGTCGGCGGCGTGGCTGGTGCGTGCGGGTTGCCGCGTGGCGGTGGTGGATTTTGAGGAAAGCCGTCTGGAGCGGGCGCGTCTCAATGGTGTCGCGCTGACCGTGTCGCCGGCGGATCCCGATCTGAAGGAGCGTCTCAAGGTGTTCACGAATGGCGGGGCCGACATCGTGGTCGAGGCGTCGGGCTCGACGCCGGGCGTGGAGCTGGCGCGGTCGTTGTTGCGTCGCAAGCCGCAGAACTACTCGATCGAATACACGGTGGAGCCGATTCAATTCTACGGCGGCGACTGGCCGCGACTCGTGTTCCAGGCGAATTATCTGGAGAAGATGCCGTGGAATCCCGACCACACGGCGCCGGGCGAGGGCGTCATCATCATCACGCCGCGCGACCGCGGGACGGAGGAGCGTCAGCGAGTGGTCGAGCACGTGCGCAGCGGGCGCTTCGTGGCGAAGACGTTTATCGATGCGATCATTCCCTACGACCGCGCGCCGGAGGCGTATGCGGGGTTGCTGAACCGGAAGCTGTTCTCGGCGGTGATCGATTGGAAAGGAGCGGTGTCATGATCAAGGCCGTCATCATCGGAACAGGGCGTGGCGGACAGGGCAAAGCCGGGTGTCACTCGATCGGTTACGCGCATGCGGAGGCCATGCGCCGCAGCGGCGGACGCGTGAAGCTCGTCGCGGCGGCTTCGCGCACACCGGCCAACGCGGCGACGTTTGCGGCGGAGTTTCCCGAGACGAAGATGTATGCGGATTACCGCGAGATGCTCGCCGTGGAAAAGCCCGAGTGGGTGAGCGTGTGCGCGTTTCCCAATGTGCGCGAAGAGATGGTCATGGATGCGCTGAAGGCGGGCGCGAAAGTGATCTGGGCCGAGAAGCCGTTCGCGAACTCGGTGGCGGAGGCGCGGCGCATGATGGTGGCTGCTGCAGAGCACGGTGCGCGGATTTTTGTGGGCTTCCAACGGCGCTACGGCGCGCCCTTTGTGGCGGCGCAGGCGGCGATCGACGGCGGCAAGATCGGCAAACTGCGCTCGGCGCACATCGTGCATCCGGGAATGGGATTCATCGATTTTGGTCCGCATCTCGTGGACGCGATGCTGGGGTGGTTTGGCGCGGCGAAGCCGGTCGCGGCGTTTGCGGCAATCCGTTGGTCGGCGGAGAAGCAGCATCAAGGTGATCCGGTCGAGGAGCAGTTGCTCGGCACGGTGCACTTCGACGATGGCGCGCGGTTGGTGGTGGAGTCGGGCGGGCAGGCGGCGAAGCGTTCGCCGATTCTGCGCGCGGATGGTGACCGCGGTTTTCTGGAGCTGCTGTTGTCACCGGAGGCCGGCGAGGCGGGGTTCTTGCGCGGCGTGTCGATGGATGCGGGTGCGATCACGTGCGCGGTGGCGAATGAGAATTTCCATCACGAGACGGTCGATACGAACCTGTATTTCGACCGCATGGTGCTCGACCTCGCGCAGGCGCATGAGACCGGCGCGGCCACGCGGGTGGACGCGCGACACGCGCTCACCGGTGTGGAAATCGTGGAAGCTTGGGCACGCTCGGCGCGGGAGAATCGCGTGGTGACGTGGCCGGTGTGAGCGGGGC
>JBEVND010000290.1:0-3013 GCA_040508285.1 Rariglobus sp.
TCTACACCGCCGAGGCCGTTAACCAGCAGGCCACGCCCGCGATCGATTATCTCCTCGAGCAGGGCTACACCAAGTTCTACCTGATCGGCACGGACTACGTTTATCCGCAGACCACGAATCTCGTCCTCCTCGAGTATCTGCTCAGCAAAAAGATCCCGATCGAGAACATCGGTGGCGGCTTCAAGAAAGACGGCACCGGCAAGATCATCTCCGCCGGCAAATACACGCCGTTCGGCCATACCGACTACCAGCAGATCGTTTCTGAAATCAAACAGTTCTCCGCCGGTGGCAAAACCGCCGTTGTCTCCACGCTGAACGGCGACACCAACGTTCCTTTCTTCAAGGAATACGCCGCTGCCGGCCTCACCGCCGAAATCGCTCCCGTCGTTTCCTTCTCGATCTCCGAGGACGAATTCCGCGGCCTTCCCGCCAAGCAGCTCGTTGGTCAGCTCGGTTGCTGGACCTACTTCCAGTCCGTGAAGAGCGAAGCGAACAAAGAGTTCGTTAAGAACTTCAAGAAGTGGCTCAAGACCACCAAGGCCGATGGCGTGGTTAAAGAAAACCGCGTCACCTGCTCTCCGATGGTGCTGAGCTACGACGGCGTTTATCTCTGGAAAGCCGCGGTTGAGAAAGCCGGCACCTTCGATGTCGACGCCGTGCGCGCCGCCCTCAAGTCCGGTCTTTCGTTCGAAGGCCCCGGCGGCAAGGTCACCACCCAGCCGAACATGCATCTCACCAAGAACGTGTTCATCGGTGAGACCAAGGCCGATGGTCAGTTCAAGATCCTCAAGGAGTTCAAGGACGTCTACGGCGAGCCCTGGCTCCTCGGTAAATTCAAGGCTGAGTAAAATTTAGCCCACCGGGCGGCCCATCGGGCACAGCCCTTGCTAGTAGTCCCGTTCATACGGGAGGAGCGATTCCTCGGCGGAATCGCTCCTTTTTTTTGCCCGAAATTTCTTTTTCCAGACAACCTGTGCGCACTTACTTCCGGCCGAGTTTTCGTCTGCTAAGTTTCCTTTTGGCAACGTCGGTCTCTGCCCCCGCCGCGACGTCGCGTCAGGTGTTGGTCGAGGCGATGCTCGCGGAAACCGACGCTCGCAAAGTCGAGATCATCGCGACGCTCGCGGGCGAAGCCGACGAAGCGATCAAGCCCGTGCTCAACGCCTGGCGCGAAGACGCTCTCTATCTTTACGAACCCGAGGGAGCCGCTGCCATCCCGGTTCAGCTGACCGGTGAGAAAGACGCCGATGATGCTCGCGCCGCCGTGCGCATCGACACCGGCGCGCCCTTGGTGAATGCATCGGGCAAGCCTGTGCGTCTGGTTGCCAGCGATCTCACCGGCGTGGAGCACAACTCAATGCTTCGTCGGGCGATGAAGGGCGTGCTTGATCTCATGGACGTGACTTCGGCCGACCCGAAGAAACGCATTCAGGCTATTCAAACGATCGGGTTTGCCCAAGAGGCCGATAAGCTCCCGGCCTTCCAGAAGCGTCTCGCCATCGAGGAAAACGCCAACGTGAAGCGCACGCTTCGCGAAGCCATCGCCGTCACGCAACTCAAGGACCCGAGCGATACGGTGAAGCTCGCGGCGTTGAAGGAGCTCAAGCAGCTCCACTCATTATCGAGCTATGACTTGGTTCGCGCTGCGATGCGTGACGCCGAGGCCGCCGGCTCCGGCGAAGTTGCCGCACAGGCCAAGGGCGTGCTCGTCGCGATCGATAATCACAAAACCAACATCAACATCATCGGCACGCTCTTCCGCGGAGTGAGCAACGGCAGCATTCTGCTCGTGGTTGCGATCGGCCTGGCCATCACGTTTGGCCTGATGGGTGTGATCAATATGGCGCACGGTGAGATGATCGCCATCGGTGCCTACACGACCTACCTCGTCGAAAATATCTTCGGCACCGGCATCACTATTCCGTTCTTCGGGTTGAGCCTCGCGATCCCCGGCATGCACACGTCGGGGGTTTTTTATCAGACGTATTTCATCTTCGCGCTGCCGCTCAGTTTTCTCACGGCCGCGATCGTCGGCATCGGATTGGAGCGAAGCATCATTCGTTTCCTCTACCGCCGTCCGCTCGAAAGTCTCCTCGCCACCTGGGGTGTTTCGCTTCTCCTGCAGCAGGGACTGAAGCTGATGTTTGGCTCGAACAACGTGCAGGTCAGCAGCCCGAGTTACCTGAGCAGCAACTGGACGGTGAACGACATCGTCTTCGGCTGGAATCGCCTGTTCGTGATCGCCTTCGCGGCGCTGATTGTCTTCGGCGTGTGGCTTGTGCTCACGAAGACTCCGCTCGGTCTGTTGATCCGCTCGGTCATGCAAAACCGCAACATGGCGTCCTGCATGGGCGTCCGCACCGAGCGAGTGAACATGCTTACCTTCGGCCTCGGTAGCGGCCTCGCCGGACTCGCCGGTGCGTTCATCAGCCAGGTGAGCAACGTTGGCCCGTCGCTAGGGCAAAACTACATCGTCGATTGCTTCATGACGGTCGTCGTTGGCGGCGTGGGTAATATCGCCGGCACGATCTACAGCGCGCTCGGCATCGGCCTCGTCGATCAGTCGCTGCAACAAATTCTCCTCAATCCGGTGCTCGGCAAGATTCTCGTGCTCGTCGCGATCATCCTGTTCCTGCAGTGGCGCCCCTCGGGCTTGTTTGTGACGCGCAGTCGCAATCTCGACGATTGATCCACGCCGACCGCTTCGCACTCACGTTCATCCTTTTCCCGACTTCGTCCTTCGCATGCCTTCACTTTCCCTTCGTCACAAAATCGAGCTGATCGCCGTCGGCGTGATCGCGCTGTTTTTCATCGTGATCTTCCCGATGCTCAACGCGCACGGCTTGGTCAGTAATTTCACGATCAATCTTTGGGGCAAATATCTCTGCTACGCCCTGCTCGCCATCTCGGTTGACTTGCTCTGGGGCTACACGGGTTTGCTCAGTCTCGGCCAGGCCCTCTTCTTCAGTTTGGGCGGCTACATGATGGGCATGTATCTCATGCGCATGATCGG
>JBEVND010000293.1:0-3195 GCA_040508285.1 Rariglobus sp.
GTAGAGAAACTCCAGCGGCACCCGAAACGCATCGTGTTCCCCGAAGGCGGCGACCCCCGCATTCTCCAGGCCGCCCGCCAGTGGGTTACCAAACGCATGGGCGTCCCCATCCTCCTCGGTGACCGCGCCGCTATCAAAGCCGCCGCCGCCAAGCTCGACATCAATCTCCAGGGCATGCGCATCATCGAACCCGAGCGCAGCGAAGACTTCGAAACCCTCGCCACCCAGCTCGAACAGATCCGTCGCATCAAAGGCCTGCGCAGCACCGAAGCCCGCGAAGCGCTCAAAAACACGAGCTACTACGCGACCATGATGCTCGTCACCGGCCAGGCCGACGCCCTCATCTCGGGCGCCACCGCCAGCGCCGCCAGCGGCCTCCGCCCCATCTTTCAAATCGTCCCGCGCTTCGAACACGTCGAAACCGCCTCCTCACTCATCGTCCTTGATTTCGATGAGAAAAAAGTCGGCAGCGACGGCTCCCTCTTCCTCGCCGACTGCGGCGTTATCCCCGACCCGACCGCCGAGCAGTTGAGCGACATCGCGATCTCCACCGCGATGATCGCCCGCCACCTCACCGGTGAGACGCCACGCGTGGCCATGCTCAGCTTTGCCTCCAAGAGCGCCTCGAACCACCCGTCGCTCGTCAAGGTTCGCCAAGCCACCGAACTCGCCCGCGCCAAGGCCCGCGCCGCATTCCTCGACCTCGAGATCGATGGCGAACTCCAGGTCGACGCCGCGCTTGATGCCGTCGTCGCCGATGTCAAAGGCGTGACCAGCTCCGTCGCCGGTAAAGCCAACGTGCTCGTGTTCCCCGACCTCAACTCGGGCAACATCGCCTTCAAGCTCGTTCACCACCTCGCCGGCGCCAACGCCTACGGCCAGATCCTCACCGGCCTCACCAAGCCCGCCGCCGAGATCAGCCGCGGCGCCAGCGCACACGACGTGTTCGGTGCCGCCGCCATCGTCGGCTGTCAGGCGATTGATCGCCGCCTGCTGTTCGGCTCCGCCTGAACAAACCTGCGGCCCGCGCCGCAGGGAACCTGATCGTCTGGTCACCTTACACTCCTCTTCATGCCTAATCCCGACACGGTCTCGCAAAACCCGTTTCTCCAACCTCCCCTGCCGCTGCTCCCCGCACCGACCAATCAGGAAACGAAACGTGTTTTCGTGGCGGCCACGCGCATGAACGACGGCAAGACCACGACGTGCCTCGGCCTCTTCGCCGCTCTCCAATCGATCTACCCGCGCGTCGGCTTTATCAAACCCGTCGGCCAGCGCTTCGTTGACGTTCAAGGCACCCAGGTCGACGAGGACTCCTTTCTCCTCGATACGATTTACGACGTCCGCGTGCCCATTCAGAGCATGAGTCCGGTGACGATCGACGCGACCTTCACCCGCCGTTATCTCAAGAACCCCGGTCAGCTCCTCCCCGAGCTTCAGGATAAAATCTGCCGCGCCTTCGACCGCGTTTCCTGGGAAAAAGACTTCACCCTCATCGAAGGCACCGGTCACGCCGGCGTCGGTTCGGTCTTCGATCTCTCCAACGCCAGCGTCGCCAAGCTGCTTAAGTCCAAAGTCATTATCGTCTGCCCCGGCGGCATCGGTCGCCCCATCGACGAGATCGCACTTAACAAAGCCCTCTTCGACAAGGCCGGCGTGGAAGTCATCGGTGCCATCCTCAACAAAATCGAACACGACAAAATCGACATCGTGCGCGAATACGCCGGCCTCGGACTCGAACGCCTCGGCGTTCCCCTCCTCGGCGTGCTCCCCATCGAGAAAATGTTGTCCGCCCCCAATCTCACGCAGATCGCCGAAGACATCGACGGCCAGTGGCTCAACGGCCGCAAAGGTGGCTCCAAACAACGCGTGAACCGTGTGATCGTCGGCGCGATGACCGCCAAGGGTATCGTCGATTACCTCACTCCCGGCACGCTCATCATCACCCCCGGCGACCGCGACGACATCATTCTCGCCGCCGTCTCGAGCGCCCGCCTTTCCGGAGGCAGCACCATCGCCGGCCTGATTCTCACCAACGACATCCAGCCGCACCCCAAGCTCGCCGAACTCCTCGCGCAGACCGACATCCCCGTCATCGCCGCGAAAGGCGAGAGCTACACGGTCACCTCGACGATCAACCGCATGACGGTGAAGACCCAGCCTCAGGACACCGACAAGATCCCGGTCATCAAAAACCTGATCACCAGCAACGTCGACCTAAAGGCCCTCCTCTCCCGAGTCTAATCGCGTTCGGGCAGGCACGTCCCGAGACTAGAATCCCTGTCAGGGACTCTCTCCACAGGGAGGACGGACCTCTAAGGTCAGGCCCCATTGCCACTTGAAGGATTCCTAGCTCGAACCGGTTCTCATGCTTTTCATCGCCCAACGTTTGAGGTCAGACAACTCCGCGGAGCGCAGCTCCCCGGAGTTGCCTGTGTCGACTGGTTGGGCTCCTAGTATTTCTTGTGTGCAGACCATCGCAAAGGGCGATCATCAAATAGAAACTCGGCAACTGAGGCTGGAGGCCAAAGAACGCTGTGAACGTAACCTTGGCGCTCCATCTCAATCTCCACCTCTTGAAAGGAGGAACTGACTCGCTGATACGAGATACTGCCGTCGGCCTCCTCGAGTGTAAGAGGCCCGACTTCCGGGCCAAACCAGAACTTGGCTTTCGATGGAACGAAGGATGCCAAATCCCTTCTTCCACTGAACTTCACGGGCCCATCGCGGCCAAATAGACGATAGGTATTCAGCCAGATCGTAGTCTGTGGAGCGTGAACTAGCTCTTCAAGATCCTCGTCCGCAATCGGAACGCTGTAAGTCTTCGTGATCAGGCTAAAGAAACTGCCGAAACGCGGCCGCTGGAAACTGGCGACGAGATAGCCAAAGCCTTTACTCGCGTGTGCGACTTCAACCACACGTCCGATTTTGAACCGAAAAATCTTATTCGCGCCTAAGGTCGGCATGTTTGTTCGCCCAACGTTCGGATCAGACATGCCAAGCCAGAGACTTCAAAAGCTGAAGGGGGGAAGAGCCGAGGCATTGTCTGTAGCCGCTGGTTGGGCTCCGTGGTTTTCATTTTGGTCCGATTATTAAAACAACACTATCGGTCTTATAATCTTCTAGGCGAAGCTGAAGTATGAAAACACTAATCCGCAGCTGATCCAGCAAATACTGTCCATGTGCGGTCGTCTC
>JBEVND010000312.1:0-4753 GCA_040508285.1 Rariglobus sp.
AAAGCTGAAAAAGGACTGATCCGCCCGACCGGTTTCGCGGACGGCAGACGAGTTCAACGCCCTCGGTTACTCGCGCGTGCTCTCCGTTATTTTTTCCGGATACATCCCGGACCAAGCGTCAGGTTTAAAACAGACGCGAGTGACTTTTGGTCACCGATTTTTTTGACCGCAAAAACGCGTCCCACCATCAACGGAGGCGGAGTTTACCCGATGGCGGTGACGCCCCTCATTTGCGTAACCTGAATTCTACCCAATTTAGGGCACTCCACGCTTGCCAATGCTTTTTACGGAGCGTCACTTTGCCCCTTCCGTTAACCGCCAACCTGTAGTTCGTATGGCCGGCCGCCTCTCATCTTTACTCGATCCCTCTCGTATCCGCCTGCAGGTGCAAAGCACGAAGCGCACCGTGGCGTTGAACGAAGTCGCGCGTCTGCTCGAAGGCCACTCCGACGTCACCAATTTTCAAGGCTTCTACAACGAGCTCCTCGCCCGCGAACGCCTCGACACGACTTGTCTGGGCAACGAGATCGCCTTGCCTCACGCCCGCACCGAGCATGTGCAAAAAATCGTGATGGCCGTGGGTCGCAGCCAGTCCGGCGTCCTGTTCGAAAACAGCAACCAGACCGTGAAGCTGATGTTTGTCTTGGGAACCCCGAAATCCAATCCCACGGACTATCTCCAAGTTGTCAGCGCGCTGTGTAAGATTTTCAAAGACCCCGCCAATCGCGAAGCCCTCATGGCCGCGGATTCTCCCGAGGCTTTTGTCCAAGCGATCGTCACCGCAGAGGAAAAGTTGTTAGCTCCCGCCTGATCGATGGCGGCGTCTGAATAAGGAGCCCCGGCTCCTCGCGAGCGAAGTGCTCGGTCGTGTGGCTTCACCCGACCGTTTTGCCTTCACGGTATTTCGCTCCATCCGAAGCTTGCGGCACACTTGGCCGCGCACACGATGCGAGTCCCGCGGCATGATTCATTCCTTCATCTTCAGTGACGGCAAACTCGTCGGACGCGATCTTGAGATCGAGGCCTTGCGTCTCGTGCGCTCCGACAAGGGCCTTGTCCTGTGGGTCGATCTCGAGAATCCCACCGACGAAGAGATCCGCTTTGTCCTCAGCGAAGTCTTCCAATTTCACCCGCTCGCCATCGAGGACTGCGTCACGCCCAGCGCCCTGCCCAAGCTGGAGGACTACGATGAATACCTCTTCATCGTCATGCACGCGGTGGACTTCACTCGCACCGAGAAGTTCAATACCACTGAAATCGATTTCTTCCTCGGCAAGGACTACCTCGTCACCTTCCACCACACGCCGCTTAAATCCGTGACCGCCGTCATGGACCGTTGCGTTAAATCCACCGGCATCGTCGCCCGCGGCCCCGACCGTCTCGCCCACATGGTGCTCGATGCGCTCGTGGACAACTTCAAGCCCATCACCGACGAACTTCGCGGCGAGCTCGAAGTCATCGAAGAAACCGTGCTCGGCGAAGGCGCCGACAACCTCACCGCCAAGCTCCTCGAGGTGCGCGGCGAGCTGAATCACCTGCGCCAGATCGTGCGTCCCCAGCGCGACATCGCCGCCCGCCTCGCCCACGGTGAGTCGAAGATCATCCGGTCCGTGATGTATCCGTATTTCCGCGACTTGCGCGACAACCTGGTGCGCATCGACGAAACCGCCTCCAGCTACGCCGATCAGTTGCTCATCTCGTTCGATCTCTACCTGAGCAAATCCGGTTTCGCCGCCAACGAAGGCATCAAGGTCCTCACCGCGCTGACCGCCATCACCCTGCCCGCCATCCTCATCGGAACCTGGTATGGCATGAACTTCGCGCACATGCCCGAGCTGCAATCGCGCTACGGATACGTCATCGTGATGGCCGTTACGTTTGTTCTCACCGTCATCATGTTTGCGTGGTGCAAACGTCGCCGCTGGATCTAACCGACTGACCTGCCGATCATGATCACGACGCTCGTCTATCGGGATTCCAAACTGGCCAGCCAGAATCCGCCGGTGGGAACACTCGCGAGTCTTCGCCAGGAGCCCGGCGTCCTGCTCTGGGTCGATCTCGAGAGCCCGTCGCCCGACGAGATCAAGGCCGTGTTCGAAGACACCTTTGGTTTACACCCGCTCGTCATCGAAGACTGCGTCAGCGATCAGCCGCTTCCCAAACTCGAGTCTTACGACGATTATCTCTACTTCGTGATGCACGCGGTCGACTATTCAAAGACCGACAAGTTCACGACGACCGAGCTCGACCTGATCCTCGGCAAAAACTTTCTCGTTACCTTCCATCGTCAGTCGCTTAAGCCCGTTCAGTCGGCCATCGAGCGCTGCCAACGTTCGCCGAACATGCCCGTTCGCGGACCTGATCGCTTCGCCCACACGCTCCTCGACTACATGGTCGAAGCTTACAAGCCCGCTCTCGCCGAACTCCGCGCCGAACTCGAGGAGATCGAAAGCGCGGTGCTCGCGAACACGAACGCCCGCGAGCTTTTCCCTCGCGTCGTCGCTTTGCGCAAAGAGCTCGCCCAACTCCGCCAGATCGTCCGCCCTCAACGCGAGGTCGCCTCCGAACTCGCGCAGGGCAAAGCGCGTCTCATCCGCGCCACGATCGTTCCCTACCTGCGCGATCTCTCTGAGGATCTCGCCCACATCGAGAATCAAGCGATCTCGTGGGCCGATCAGTTGATCCTTTCGTTTCGCGTCTACCTCAACAAATCCAGCCACGAGGCCAACGAAGGCATCCGCGTGTTGACCGCGCTCACCGCGCTGACGATTCCCCCGCTGCTCGTCGGTGGTTGGTTCGGTATGAACTTCGCGCACATGACAGAACTCGAAGGCCGCTACGCCTACCCGCTCGCCGCCGCCTTCACCCTGGCAAGCATCGGAGGCATGGTCGTGTTCATGCGCAAAAAGCGCTGGTTGTAACCACCCGCGTTTCGACAGAGCGCCGTCGTAGCACCTCACTTCACGGACAACTCGCGCCGTCGCGCCAACGTCCTTCAACCTGCACGATCTTTGGGTCAACCGGGGCGCCCCACTCTTCGTGCTGCAACTGCGCGACGAGAAGATTAACCGCCGCCCCGCCCAGCCGTTCATAACCTGGCAACACGCCCGCAGTTCCTGCATCGTCGTCCCAGAGTAACAGCTTCACGAGACGCATCTCGTCGGGAATACGAATCGCCGCCTCGACAAACGCCGCCGCGCCCAGGCTCGGGCTCAATACCACATCCGGCCGATGCTGCATGAACCATGTTTTCAACTCCTGCGACGTCGGCTTATCCGACCGTAGCGGCGGCACCTGCAACTCCACCGGCACGCCCTCTTGATACGCCAGGAATGCCGCAAGGTGCAGATCCTCCATCGCCGCCTCACCCTCTCGACCGCTGACAAATCCTATTTTCTTCGCCCCGCGCTGAACTGCCTCCCGCAACGCCAGGCGCGTATTCCTGTAGTGATGCGTCACTACACGGTGCATCGCCGGCGATGCGACCGAATAGCCAACCGTGACCGCCGCGAATTTCGCCCACGGAAAATCGATCACCGAATCACGCCGACCGCTCGATCCCACGACCACGCCGCGAATCCCGCGGGCGATCAACATTTGAGCCAGCCGCTTGGACGTCCGTCCCGGCTCGTGCAGCCAGAATTCTTCCGCTTCATATCCTAATTCATCCGCCCGCACCGCCGCGCTTTTAAAAAAATCCCGCAGCGCCGAAGTCTGCCTCAGGTAATCCGCGTCCGGATGCACGTTGAGGAACGCCAGTTTGCCCGCGTAACGCCGCCCGCGCCCGCCGTGCAGATGCGCCATCAGCTTCGCCAGCGTCGGATCCGGTCGATAACCCAACGCATCCGCGACCTTGCGAATCTTTGCCCTCGTCGCCGCCGCGATATTTGGATCGTCGCGCAATGCATACGACACCGCCGCCCGGGATACCCCGGCGCGTCTCGCCACCTCGGCAATTGTGATACGCTTCGACTTCATCTGAACGATTCAGAAAGCCTTCCGTTGCACCCCGTGTCACGCCACGAATCATCACTGGTAAACCCACTACTCCCATGTCCTCCCCCTACTATTTCAAACCCGCCGCCAACGTCGGCGCAGACCATCCCGTCCTCACCGCCGACCTCGCTATCTACAACGCCAACGCCGCCGGTGCCGCCGCCGCCATCCAGGCCAAACGCGACGGTCTCAGCGTCGTCCTCCTTAATCCCGGCTGGCACGTCGGTGGTCTCTCCTCGGGCGGACTCGGCTTCACCGACTTCGGCAACAAAGCCGCCGTCGGCGGCATCGCCCTCGAATTCTATAAACGCATGGGCACCCATTACGGCGTCGAGGCTGAATGGCGCTTTGAGCCGCACGTCGCCGAAAAAATCCTCACCGACTGGCTCGCCGAAATCGGTGTCACCGTCCACCACGGCCATTACCTCGATTCCGCCATCGTCGCCGACGGACGCATCACCGAGATCACCTTCACCCACGGCGCCCGCGTCCGCGCCGCGCAGTTCATCGACGCCTCCTACGAGGGAGATCTCCTCGCCGCCGCCGGAGCCAAGTTCACCGTCGGCCGCGAGGGCAACGCCCAGTATGGCGAAACGCTCAACGGCCAGATCGTTTATCCCAAACACCAGTTCGACCACCCGGTTTCCCCCTACGTCGTCGAGGGCGATCCCTCCAGCGGACTCCTCCCCGGCATCGAGCCCGGCGTGCCCGAGATCGGCGCCGGCGACAAGCGCATGCAGGCTTACAATTTCCGCAT
>JBEVND010000044.1:0-4779 GCA_040508285.1 Rariglobus sp.
TTCGCCAGCTTGCGCGCCGCCTTCTCGCTCCCGTCTCCGTAAACATAAATGAACCGTTCGAACTGAAAATCGTCGATCGGCCCCGACAACCCATGTCGCTTGATCCCCGTTTCCGCCTTTCCTTCGATCCAAAGTCCATCCGCTCCACGCACGAGCGGCACCGCGGCAAAGTCCTGCCCATCGACCTCCCAGCGCTCAAAGCGAGCGCGTGCAAACACCGGCGAAATGGCCGACACCCCGAAAGATCTCATCTTGGGCGAACCACCGTTCCACACCACACGCACGCGCCCCGGTTCCACCGGCGACGTCAGCGCATCAATCCGTGTAAACCATGCCACATTGTCGCGCAGCCCGTTCGCGACAAAATCATAGACCTCCGGCGTCGGTGCGCGCCGTTGCGCCAGCAACCACCGGTAAAACTCCGGATCATCCAGTTCGGGCGGCACGCTGCCGTGCTGCGCACCAATCTCATGCCGCTCGTCCACCGCTGTGCCCAAAGTTTTTAGCCGTTCCACCAGCGCCAGACGTTCCGCCGCTGCATCCGGCTGCTCCTCACCGCGCACCAGCCGCATCGGCAAACCCGCGATATTGTCCGCCCGTGTCACCAACGAAAGCCGCTCCATCCGCAACCGCTCCTGATAATCGCTCACCGGTTCCGGCACCCGCGGCACTTTAAAATGCGGCGCAGGAATCAGATTCCCCAACGCCGCCTGCTCATAAAACTCGGGATACAACCGCAACGCCTCATAGGGCGGCTTCGTATCAATCCCCGGATACAGCGGTGCCAACGCGGCAAACACCCCCGGCCGCGCCATCGCGAGCTGCCACACGCCGCGCCCGCCGATATGATGCCCAATCAAATAAACACGGTCCCGATCTACCATCTGCGTCGCCATTACTTGCTCTAACCCCGCCCACGTCTCCGCCGCCGACACGTCCGCCCAGTCAAACTGACGATACGACGCCGCCTGATAAACAATCGCACCCAGTCTCTCGACCGCATCCAGCCGCTGAAACAAATGCCGGTCGTCGCCAAAGATGCCGTGCAGCATCACGATCAACGGACGCGCCTCTCCCGCCTTCACGTCCTTCGGCACAAACAACGAATGCGGCCGCCACTCACCCGTCAGCGGCGAGCGATACGCCCGCACAAACGATCCCGTCCGCCCCGCATAGGGATCCTCGCCACGCTCCAACTGATCCAACGCGCCCGCGATATCCTTCAGCTCCGCCAGCATCCGCTTCAGGAGACCCGCCGTCACCGCTTCCGGCCGTGCCTCATTCGCCGCCAACGCCGCGATGCGCTGCGTCCAAAACTCCACGCCTGCCTTCGCCTCGGCATCCGCTTTCACCAACGCCTTCAGCCGTGCCTGCGCCGTCTTCAGTTCCTCCTTCATCGCCGCGTAACGCCCGCCCGCGAGTTCCGTTTTAAAAACCGTCTTCGCCCGCACCACACCCTCCGCATCCAGAACCTCCACGCCAAACTCCGCCGTTCCCTCGCGATCTCCGATCGCATAACCACCCTCGCCCACAGTCAGCCGATCACCTGATTTCATCAGTGGCATCACCACCGGCTCGCTCCCGGCCAACGTCACGCGTGCCGACGTCGCGCCCGGCACGTCGGCGATCACCGAAATCCGTGCCTGCTTCGTCTCCGTGACCACCGCACCCGTCGGCCCCGCCAGCACGTTTCCTCCGACAAACGACGCCCCGTGCTCGCCCAATCGAAGCACGTTCATGTCGAGCGGCTGCACATAGGTCACCGCCGACCCATACCAGCACAGCTGCGACTTGCGCCCTTTGCTATCGCGATCATTCACCATCACCTGAAACCCCAGCCCCGCCCCCGTCTTCGGTGCAAACTCCGGAAAATTCGTCCACGGGATACGGCACTCCAGCGTGTAGCCATTCTCCCTAGCCACCGCCGCGCCTTCGACACCTGTGAACTCACCCTGCGGACATAACACGACCAGCTTCGCCTCCGCCGTGAGCGGCGGCACCAGCGCGACCTGCCAGAACCCGGTCTTCCGCTGCTCCCCCGGATGCGTGTTGAAAAACAACTCCAGTGAATCTCCGTGCCACGGCTCCGCCCCGGTCGCCGCCGCCTGCAACGGTTTGTCGTCCGCGATATCTGCCGCGAAATACATATAGCTCTCGTCCCACGCGACACGCACCGCGCCCGACACATCGCGCGCCCCGCCCCACTTCGCCGCGCGTGGCAAGGTGTGCGCCGCTTCTCCCAACAAAATCGTCGTCACCTCAACCGGCCAGTCGTTCAGTTGTCCGTCCAACACCGGCACCGCTTGCATCCGTCCCATGACGACCGTCTGCGCCGGAGTTCGTTCGGCGGCTTGTGACAGGCACACGCACGCGAGCGCAGTCAGTCCAAGGAGCCAGAACCGTTTGTCAAAAGCGGGGGTAAGCACGCCCCCAGCATCACCTGCTGCGTCGAAAACCGGCAACTGCACACAATTCACACGCAAAGATCACGCTTCAGGCCTCGGCCTTGTCGCGCATGGTTGGCATCGCCCCCGCCCGTCCACGCAAGTGGCACAGGTCACACCCCTAACCCCTCGTTCCCCATGAGCTCCACGCACTCTGTGTTGTTGGCCGCGCCGCGCGCGCGTTGGTTGGTCGCCGCCCTGGCTTTGGTTTCCACTGCCTCTGCTTACGCGCAAACCCCGCTCATCTTCACCCACACCAAGGCCGCCCTGCCCGGCGATGTCGTCGTGCTTCACGGCGCTAACTTCGTCCAAGGCACCGCGCTTCCCGAGGTCTGGCTCGATCCGATCACCGGCAGCTCCGACACGCCCAACACCGAAACCCTCGCACCCGAAATCATCTCCTACTCGGAGAAACTCATCCATGTGCGCGTCCCTGCTTCTTTGCCCAAGGGTCTCTACGCCCTGTTCGTGAAGTGCAATGGCAGCACCAGCAGCCATGTCTGGCTCAACCGCGCCGAAACCTGGCAGGCCCTCGACCTCGCCGGCACCCAGATCAATCCCGGCCGTGCCTTTCGTCTCTACGGTTGGAATCTCGATCTGCCCGGCGCCACGCCGCAGGTCTGGTTTAAAAACACCGCCACCAACGTCCTCACCGCCGCCACGGTCACCAACGTCGATCGCACCAACTTCATCACGTTAACCGCGCCCGCCTCGCTCACGCCCGGCCAAAACTACCAGCTCGTCGTGAGCAACGGCTACGGCGGCACCTACGGCGAAACCACCGGCCCCACCCTCGCCTGCGTCGCCACGCCCGCGGACGCGCTCAACCTCGGCGTGCCGTGGGCCGACGAATTTTCCTTCGCCGCCACCAACGTGATCAACGTCAAGAACGCCCCCTACAACGCCGTGGGCGACGGCGTGGCCGACGACGGCGCCGCCATTCTCGCCGCGTGCAACGCCGCCAATGCCGCCGGCGGCGGTGGCGTTTACTTCCCTGCGGGCACCTACAATCTCGGCGCCACTCCGCTCAAAGTGAAGAGCCGCGTCGTTCTGCGCGGAGCCGGCATGAACCTCACCACCCTCGTCGGCCAAGTCGAGCCGCACTACGTCCACAGCACGCTCGGCACCACGTTCTACAACGGCGCGATGGACCTCACGCTCAACGGTGCACGCATGCGCATGCAGAGCTTCAGCCCGGACGGCGGTCCCGTCATCATCGTCCGCGTCCGCATCGACAACAACACCGGCACCGGCCTCGACGTGCGCGGCATCAAAACGAAGCTCCTCGTGAAGGACTGCGAACTCATCACGCGCTCCACCACCGGCAAGGGCGTTTTCGAAGCCAACGGCTCCGTCAACATGCTCTTCAAAAATAACTACATGCAGTGGTCCGAGGGCCGCATCGAGGCCGGCTCCGGTCTCAACTTCCAAATCGACGGCAACGACTTCGCGCGCACCGTCGCCACCGGAAACTCCTCCATCGGCTACGGCGGCTGGGAGGTTTCCCAATGCAGCAACCTCGCCCTCATCGACAACGTCTTTTCAAAAATCGGCTCCGGTCCGATTCCCCAATACAACGACGGCGAAACCATCCTGAACCAGGGCGTGCCTCGTTTTGGCGCGGGTAATCCAACCTCCGCCACCGCGACGACGCTCACCGACACCGCGCGCGCCTGGACCGCCGGCCAGCTCACCGCCGCCAACGCCTGGATCGTGATCGTCTCCGGTCCCGGCGAGGGCCAGTGGCGGAAAATCACCAGCCACACCGCGAACACCGTCACCATAGACTCACCGTGGAGCATCACGCCCACCACCGCTTCCGGTTACACGATCACCTGGCGCGACGAACACTGGCTCATCGCCGGTAATATCCTCCAGGACTGCCCGCGCGCCCTCTGGCTTTACAGCTGCAGCATGACCGACGCCGCCATCGTCGACAACCAGTTCATTAACTGCGCCGATATCTACCTCCGCGCCGACCAACGTCTCACCGACGCGGCCGGCGGACGCTTCACCGTGTTCCGCAACGTGCTTCTGCAGAATAATGAAATTCTGAATACAAACCACGTTTACCCGTCGCAGTTCACCATGCAGGCCGTCGTCGCTTTCTCGACCGAGACGAGCCTCGGCAACGCTTTCTGGGACGTCATCGCCCGCCAGAACTCCCTCGATTCCCTCCGCCCCAGTCTCACCACCGGCAATAATTACGGCGTAAACGGCGAAGGATTCTTCGCCATCGGCGTCGGCCCCGGCGTCGTCAGCGGAAAACAAGCGGTCAAGGGCGTTCTCTTTGATCGCAACGAAACCGTCGATCTCGACAACGCCTTCAATACGT
>JBEVND010000114.1:0-3128 GCA_040508285.1 Rariglobus sp.
CCCTATTTTATGCCCGCCGAATCTGCTCCCGTTTTTTGCAACCCTTTCGCCGCGGGCGATTTTTTTCCGCGCTGGTTGTGCGGAGCTTGGACTGATTTTCATGGCTGGACGCACATATTGGCGGATGTGGCGATCTTCGGCGCCTATGCGGCGATCCCTGCGTTGATCCTGTATTTTGTCCTGAAGCGAAAGGATGTGCAGTTGCCCACGCTATGGTGGCTGTTCGCGGCGTTTATCTTTTCCTGCGGCTTCGGGCATCTGATCGAGGCCGTGATTTTCTGGCATCCCTGGGATCGTTTCTCGGCGGTCGTGAAGGTCGTCACCGCCGTGGTTTCATGGGGCACGGTCATCGCGCTGGCCCGCCACATGCCCGCGTTGCTCAACTTGCCGGGCATGCATCAGCTCAACCTCAAGCTGCGCGAGGAAATCGCCGCGCGTGCGAAGACCGAGGCGGAGAAAGAGCGGTTCTTCAACCTGTCGCTCGACATGCTCTGCATCGCCGACATGTCGGGACGGTTCACCAAAACCAGCCCCGCGTTCTTCGACGTGCTTGGCTACACCGAGGCCGAGATGACGTCGCGACCGTTCGTGGATCTGATCCATCCGGATGACCGTGAGGCGACCGCCCGTGAAATGGAAAAGCTGCGCGCGGGCCAATCCACCATTGTATTGGAAAATCGTTACAAAGCGAAGGACGGCTCCTGGCGCCTGCTCGCATGGAAAGCCGCGCCTTCCACGGCCGACGGTCTTATCTACGCCATCGCGCGCGACATCACGGCGAGCCGTGCGGCGGAAGCAGCCGAGGCCGAGCGCATCCGCAAGTCACTCCATCTTCAGCAGACTCTGCTTCAGCTCCGCGACGACATCGGTGACGACCTTGGTGAGTTTTATCGCAAGGCCGTGCAGGCCTGCGCCACGGCTCTTTCGGTCGACAGCGTCACGCTTTGGCAGTTCGACGCGGATCGCAGTCACATTCTATGCGTCGAGCAGCAAGCCGCCGGCGGCGGACGTCCCGCAGTGGGCACGCGCCTCGCGAGTGCAGACTACCCCGCCTACTTTGAAGCGATCATGCGCGAGGACTCGGTCGTCGTGGCGGATAATGCCCGCGAACATCCCGACACGTGCGAGTTCTTCCGCGACGCGGTTGGTTTCGGGGATGTTTCCTCGATGCTGGATGCGCCGGTGCGTGGTGGCGATCAGCTCGCCGGTCTGCTGTGTTGCGAGCACACCGGCCCGCTCCGCCACTGGACGGACGACGAGATTCGGTTCGTCACCTCGCTCGCCAGTTATGTCATGCTGGCGCTCCAGCAAGATGGGCGGAAGCGCACCGAGTCCGCGCTACGTGAAACCGAGGAACTCAGCCGCCGCATCATCCAAAGTTTCGAGGACCACCTGCGCGTGCTGGATCTGAACGGGCGGGTCTTGAGCATTGCCGGCCCGGGGCGCGATGGCGGCCTGGTGGAGTCGTCGATGGAAACCAACTGGCTTTCCTTCTGGCACGATCAAAGTCGTGAGGCTGCCCGTAACGCACTCGCGACCGCGGCCCAAGGTCGCTCGGTCCGCTTCCAGGCCGAGGAAAACTCGCCCGCCGGTAAATCCTGCGCGTGGTGGGATGTCATTGTTTCTCCGATCAACGGTGATGACGGACGCCCTGCGCGTCTGGTGGTGGTTTCGCGCGACATCACCCAGCAGCGTCGCAACGAAGAGGAGATTCGCCGTCTCAACACCAATCTTGAGCAGCTCGTTGTCGCTCGCACGGCCGAGGTGGCGGCAGGCGAGGAGCGGTTCCGGCTCATGGTCGATCAGGTGCAGGATTATGCGATCTACATGCTCGATTGTGATGGTCTCGTCGCCTCGTGGAACGAAGGGGCGCAGCGCGCCAAGGGCTATCACGCCGACGAGATTCTTGGTCACCACTTTTCCTGTTTCTACGACGAGAGCGATCAGGCTGCCGGCAAGCCCGCCTCGATTCTCGCCCGCGCCCGGGAACACGGCCGCGTGCTCGATGAAGGCTGGCGCGTGCGCAAGGACGGCACCCGTTTCTGGGCCGAAGTGGTGATCACTGCCATCCACGACGAAAAAGGTCAGCTACGCGGCTTTGCCAAGGTCACCCACGACCTCACGGAGCGCAAAAAAATCGAAGCGCAGTCGCTCCGTTCCCAACGCCTCGAATCCATCGGCACGCTTGCAGGCGGCATTGCGCACGACCTCAACAACGCCCTCGCGCCCATCCTTATGGCGATCGGCGTGCTGCGTTCCGACCACCCCGGCTCAGCCGACATTCTCGACCTGATTCAGAACAGCGCGAGCCGCGGCGCCGACATGGTGCGCCATCTCCTCGCCTTCGCGAAAGGCGTCGAAGGTCGTCGCGCGCCCGTCTCGCCGTCGCGCCTCGTGCACGAAGTCGTGACGATCATGCGATCTACGTTCCCCAAGAACATCCAGGTGGTGACGCGATTCGACGAAGACCTGCCCGAAATCGTAGGCGATTCCACGCAACTCCACCAAGTGCTGGTCAACCTCTGCGTAAACTCGCGCGATGCCATGCCCGACGGAGGTCTCCTCACGATCGAGGCCGGCATCGTGGATGTGGATAACACTTTCCTCGGCACGCTCGACGCGGGGGAAGCCAGGTTGGGCCGGCATGTGCGTTTCCGCATTATCGACACCGGCACGGGCATTCCCCCCGGGATCGTTGACCGCATTTTCGATCCATTCTTCACCACCAAGCCGCCCGACAAAGGCAGCGGCCTCGGCCTCTCCAACGCCCTCGGTATCATCAAGGGACACGGCGGTTTCTTCCACGTGTATTCGCAGCTCGGGCGCGGCACGACGATATCGATGTATTTGCCTTCCACCTACACGGCGGAGTCCGTCGAGGAGCCTCCGGTGGAAGACGGCGAATTCCGCGGACAGGGCGAACACATCCTCTTCGTCGACGACGAAGGCCCGGTGCGCGCCGTCGCCCGTCGCGTATTGTCTGCACTCAACTACCATCCGCTCACCGCCAACGACGGCACCGATGGACTCATCCAAGTCGCCCAATCGGGCGACAGCATCAAGGCCGTGATCACCGATCTGCATATGCCGCACATGGACGGCGAGGCCTTTGCCCGCGCGCTACATCG
>JBEVND010000390.1:0-3872 GCA_040508285.1 Rariglobus sp.
CGCGCTCTTTGCTTTCCCCGGAAACGTGAACAGCCAGTCGATGATCTCCTTTCGCGTGATCGTGTCGGGCAGGCGTTGACCAAACGACGCCGCAAAGATCCCCAGCCGAGACTTGAGGTCGAGATACTGAGAGTCGTGATCGCCGCGACGAACGCGCAGGATCTCAAGGACGCGCTCCACATGGTCCGAGATCCGCAACGTCGCATGCAGCGGATGATGCCGGCGCCAGAACTTCGCCAGCTCTGCCAACCGCACCTCGGGCGCGATCGCCTTGGCCTCCTCATACTCGGCCGCCTGATCTCGCGAAAGCACCCCGCTGCCGGTCGAGCTGGTGCCTCCCGAGGCATACTGTGCGACGATGCGAGGCTTATCCGCCTGGGCGGCCTCCTGCGTCTCGTAGTAAGGCCGCTTTCGCTCCATCACCGACTTGCCGCCGACTAAAATAATTGCGCCCTGACCGTCCGTTTTCGGGACGAAGTAGGACAGATACCATTTCTTCTTTCCCAATCGCGGGTCTCGATCGCGAAAAGGACCTCTAATTTGCATGGGTTTTTACTGGCAGTTTACTGGCAGCAAAACGAGAAAAAACAGGGAAACGCAGTAAAGCACAGATAAACAAAGAAACCGCCTAAACGACGAATTCACCTACGAAAAACCCCGCTTCGGTGGAGAAACGGGGTTTTAAAAGTGGTGCAAGCGCCGGGAGTCGAACCCGGATCGACGGCTTCGGAGACCGCTACACTATCCATTGTGCTACGCCTGCAAAAAACTGAGCTGCAAACTCCTTCGGTCACCCTGCGCTGTCCAGTGTAAAGACAACGCAGGGCAACCCATGAGTCGTTGTCCTTAGATGTGAATCGCTTCGCCGAGGGAGGCCGCGGCGGCTTCCATCACAGCTTCGCTGAGCGTCGGATGCGCGTGGATCGTCTGGTGGATCTCGTCGACGGTCGCCTCGAGTTCGATCGCGAGTCCATACTCGGCGATCAGCTCGGTGGCTTCGCTGCCGATGATGTGCGCACCGTAGATCTCGCCGGTCTTCGCGTCGGTGATGACCTTCACGAAACCTTCGCTGTCAGCCGACGCCACGGCCTTGCCGGACGCGGTGAAGGGGAACTTGCCGATCTTGATATCGAGCTTCTTTTCGCGCGCGGCTTTCTCGGTGAGACCCGTGCTGGAAACCTGCGGCTGGCAGTAGGTGCAGCCAGGGAACTTGGTGACACGCTTCGCCTTGCCGTGGCCGAACATACCGTTGACGGCGCTGACGGCTTCGAACGTGGCGACGTGGGCGAGCCAGGGCGGTCCGATAATGTCGCCAGCGGCGTAGACGCCTTTGACGTTGGTCTGATAATCGTCGCCGACCTTCACGTAGTTGCGGTCGAGTTCGATCTTCACGGCGTCGGCGATGACGCCTTCGATGTTGGCGACGACGCCAATCGCGGAGAGGACGACTTCGGCTTCGACTTCCTGCTTCTTTTCGCCGGTAACGAGGTCCACTTTGACCGAGTCTTTGCCGACGCGGAAGTTCTCGCACTTGGTGCCGGTGAGGATGGTGATGCCCTGTTTTTCGAGGGACTTCTGGAGAACCTTGGACACCTCTTCGTCTTCGACGGGGAGAATCTGGTTCAGCATCTCAACAAGCGTCACCTTGGTGCCAAACGCGTTGTAGAAATAGGCAAACTCCACGCCAATCGCGCCCGCGCCCACGATCACGATGGACTTGGGGAGCTTGGTGTTGGCGAGGGCTTCGCGGGAGGTCATCACGCGCACGCCATCGAGCTCGAGATCGGGGATACGGCGCATCTTGCAACCAGTGGCGATGAGGATGTTTTTCGTTTTGAAAAACTTCCCCTTCAGTTCGCCGTCAACGATCTCGACCATGCCGGTCGCGATCACGCGGGCCTTGCCGGTGAAGTAGTCGACCTTGTTCTTCTTGAAGAGGAACTCGATGCCCTTGGCCATCTGCGCGGCAACGCCACGGGAGCGCTCCATGACTTTCGCGAAGTCGAAGGTGACGTCCTTCACGGAGATGCCGAAGGTCTCGGACTTTTTGATTTTCTGGTAGAGCTCGGCGCTCTTGAGAAGAGCCTTGGTCGGGATGCAGCCCCAGTTGAGGCAGGTGCCGCCGGCGCGCTCGAGTTCGATACACGCGACTTTTTTGCCGAGTTGACCGGCGCGAATCGCGCCCGCGTAGCCCGCTGGGCCGCCGCCGATGACAATCAGATCGTATTCAGGTGTGTCTGCCATGATGAAAAAGGGAATGGATGCGTGTGCCGACGAAAGGCGCAACGGTCACGCCCGCCGCTTCGCCGGTCAAATTGAAACTCAACAGGCCCCTCCGGCCTCAAATGTCGATGACGTCGTCGGATTTGATCTTGCGGGGGTTGTTCGCAGAAGTGGGCCGGGTGTTGATTGGCGTCGGAGGCACGCCGCGGCTCGCGTTAACCTGCACGTTTTTCTTACCGATCAGCACGCTCATGAAGATGTTGGTGAGGCTGACGATCAAAGCGCCGCCGAGAGCGGACCAGAAACCATCGACCACAAAGCCGGAAACCAGCCGTCCGACCAACATGAAGAGCAAGGCGTTGATCAACAGAATACCCAGGCCCAGCGTCAGCACGATGAACGGCAGGCTGAACAGCACCAGCAACGGCTTCAGCACGGCGTTGAACAAGCTGAGCAACACCACCACGACGATCAGCGTCGAAAGCGTATCGTAGTGGATGCCCGGAATAAGCTTGGTTGCGAGGGTCACGCCGAGGGCCAGCACCGACCAACGCACCAGAAGTGCGAAGAAAGGATGTTTCATCGCGCCACTCTCAAGCCGTCATCCGCTCGGGCAATGAAAAACTCCCCCGCCCCGACACACGCCTCGACCTTTGCCCGCCAACTCCTCTAAGAAAACCCGCGACATGACTAACAAGCAGCGGCTCGACCTCATCGAAAAACACATCCGTGAGCACAAATACGCCGACCTGCACACGCTCGCCACGCTCTTCGCCAGCTCGCTTTCCACGGTGCGCCGTGCCCTCGACGAGTTGGAACTGCGCGGCGTCCTCCGTCGTCACCACGGCGGCGCTTCGCTCATCGAGACCGACGAACTCGCCAAGGAATACGACTTCATCTCCCGCGACCAGCGCCAGTCCGACGAGAAATTTTCCATCGCCCGTCTCATCGCCGACCAGGTCAAACCCGGCATGACGGTCATCCTTGACGGCGGCACGTCGACCTACGCCGTCGCGCGCCTCCTTGCCGCCAAACGCCTGCAAGTCATCACCAACTCCCTGCCGATCGCCGGCCTGTTCAGCGAAATCGGTTCGCTCGAAACCATCGTCACCGGCGGCAGCATTCACAATCGCCTCGGCGTCCTCGTCGGTCCGCTGTGCGAGCAATCTCTCGAACAGATTCACGCCGACATCGCCATCCTCGGCGGAGCCGGCGTGACCGAGGCCGGTGTGTGGAATCACAACGCCCTCGTCGTCGCCACCCAACGCAAGATGATTGCCGCGTCCGAGCGCACGTTGTTCGCACTCGATAGTTCAAAATTCGGACGCAAGGCCCTCAGCCTCACCGCGCCGTTCAACGAGCGCTTCACCATCGTCACCGACCAGCGCCCGATTCCCGTCGTCGTAAACGCGATCAAAAACGCCGGCGCCACCCTGACGCTTACGCCGAAGCCGAAGGAGTAAGCGAACACCTCGAATTGGGCGTCCAGTTCGGAGTCGGGCGTCTCCACCGAAGTCCGCCGGTAGCCGAAGCGCAGCACGCGTTCGTCGCCGACCGCGCAACGTAATCGCCACACCGCGAAGTCCGCTGACAACCCTATGTCAGCAGCCGGTGATCTCCCCACCAAATCCGCCTGCTGACGGTTTGCT
>JBEVND010000048.1:0-3425 GCA_040508285.1 Rariglobus sp.
GGACGTTTTCCGTCGATGGCGGCGTAGGGCTGGCCGATGGTTTGGATGAGTTTGCCGGCGGCGTCGTAAACAAACACCTGGTTGGTGGCCTGGTCGCTGATGGCGAAACGCTTGCCGTCGTGGCTCTCGGCGAAGCGCACGGGTTGCTTAAGCCCGGCGGCTTTGAGGATGCGAGACGTGGGTTTGCCTGCGGCATCGAGGCGGCCGATGGAGCCGTCGGAGAAGAGGCCGGTGAGCTTTTCGTCGCGATCATTGATGGCGAGCAGGCCGGGGATGTCGGCGGGGCCGGTGGTCTGCCCGTTGGCGGCGTCAACGATGTAGAGGCCCTTGGCGGGAACAAACACGTAGAGCTTGCCGGCGCTGAGGGCGATGGTGCTGGCGTTGGGCGTTTCCTTGATGCCGATGTCCATCTTGATTTCAGGGCTGCGTTCGGCGTTTTCGAAGAGGACCAGCTTGCCGGTTTCGAGATCGAAGCGGCGGAGGAGAACCTGGTTGGAATAAGATTCGCGGGAGAACGTGTAGACGTATTTTTCGCCGATGGTGGCGTCGAGAATCTCGGAGGCGTCGGACCACTGGATGATGCCCTCGGGGTTGGTGCGGAGGACGCCGGTGGTGCCCTCGGTGCCGGTGAAGCCGATGATGGTCACGTCGCCGCGCGTGGCGGCGGTGGTGGGATGGCCGTGATTGGATCCCCAGTATTTGGCACCGTTTTCGTTGGCCCACGGAGGAGTGGCGGCGTTGTAGAGACTGTTGTGGAAACGCACGGTGATCGGTGCGTGGTCGAGGATACGCACGGTGTAGTCGCCGGCGGGAACAGGGGCGCCCTTGTCGTCGAGGCCGTCCCAGTAATCGGTATTCGATCCGGCACTACGCGGGTATTGGCCGAAGAGATTGCGAACGCGGACGCCCTGGGCGTTGTCGATGGCGATGGTGACATCGCGGTCGGCGGTCAGCGTGTAGGGAATGGCGACGGGGCCCTGGGTGTCGTAGTCAACGAAGAGCTTGAGGCGGGCGGCCTGGAGGGCTTTTTGCGAGGCGGTGACGTCGAGGTTACCCTTGGCTGAGAGGATGGCTTTGCCCCAGCCTTCACGGGCGCGGAAGAAGAAGATGCGGTTGACCTTGTCGTCCTTCATATTGTCCACGAGGCGGTGGATCATCTTGGTGCCGTCGCGGGAGCCCCACATGCCTTCGAGACCGAAGACAAACGAGTCGCCCGGCGCGAGCGGCTTGCCGCTGGTGCGCAGGTAACTCCAAGGCCAGAAGGCCTCCATGTTGTAGCCCTGGCCGTCATCCCAAGTCTTGAAGGCGATCTTGCCGCCGGCGGCGTCCATGGTGACGCCGAATTTTTCGAGCTGATCGGGACGGTCGGGGCCGGTGCCGTCGTAGGGCGGCTTTGCTTTGAAGCCGCCGTGTTTGACGATCATGTAAGGCGCGTTTTCTACGGAGGAGTAGAACAGGTTGACGTGCATCTGGTGCTCGTCGGGGGTCTTGTCGTCGAAGATCAGACGGCCTTGGAAGGCATCGGCTTTCCAGCTCAGCGAGAAGTCCTTGCCGCGCGTGGCGTTTTTCATCGGCGACGGGTCGGAGTAGCGCGAGAGGAGGTAAACGCCCTTGGCGTCCCACATCAGGTGGGTCCACATGGAATATTTTTTAACGAGGGTGGGATCGTTGTAGCTCCAGATGCCGGCGGAGAGATCCCAGTCTTTGTCGTCACCATCGATGATGACGGCGCCGGGAGCGGGAACGACCTGGACCTCGCGGCTGTTGGAGGTGGGATTCTGAACGTCGTCCTGGGCGTGGAGGCCACAGCTGAACGACAGGGACGCGGCAAACGCCGTCAGGGAACGGGCAAGGCAGGGTAAGTGCATGGTTTTCTAAAAAGGGGCGGAGGGGTGCGGGGCTGGCTGATAGGTGCGCGAATCCATCGCCATATCCATGCGATAAAATGAGTATACTATATGTTCGGGCTGAACACGCCGTGAGACGTGACAGGTTGATCTCATACCTGCCCACGTTACCCCGCGAGCTGCGCACACCATAAACAGATGGGCTTGGCTCAAGACCGATGCGGGCAGAACAATTTCTGAATGACCCCAGTGAATACCGCCACCGTTCCGGCCGCCAATGTTCAGCGCGACAATTACGACTGGGAGGCGCGGCGGGCGGAGAAACAAGCGGCCGCGGCCGCAGGAAATCACGATCTCGTTTTTATCGGTGACTCGATCACGCATCGATTTGAGCGGGAGGACGGCGGGCTGGCGGTGTGGCAGCGGCACTACGGCCACCGGCGCGCGCTCAATCTGGGTTACGGTTGGGACTGCACGCAGAATGTGCTTTGGCGGATCGAAAACGGAGAGTTTTCCGGACAGCGGCCCAAGCTCGTCGTGCTCAACATCGGCACCAATAATCTCAGCGGCAACAGTGCGTGCCGGGCGAATACCACGGCGGAAATTGTAGCGGGTATTTCCGCGATCTGCTATCTCGTGGAGCGGGCGTCGCCGGAGACATGCATCCTGGTGATGTCGATCTTTCCGCGAGGTCGCGCAGACGAGATGATTCACGCGCGCGTGAAAGATCTTAACGCGGCGCTCACCGGATGGCTGGCGACGCGGCCCCGATATCTTCATCTGGATATTGGCGCGCAGTTTTTTGGAGGCGATGGCGAGATAGACACCGCGCTGCTGCCGGATCGGTGTCATCCGGTGGAACCGGGCTACGTGATCTGGGCGGAGGCGTTGGAACCTTTGATCCAACGGCATGTGGACGGTGTGCAGGCGGGTGAATCCGTTGCGTGCGTCACGACGTAACTCTCATGTGTATTATTTCCGGATTATCCGAGGGCCAGGTTTTGCAACGTCAAGGTGCAGCGGGTGCGACGCTCGTGCTGGGCGTCGCGGACGCGAAGGGCACGGCCTTGAAGGTGACGATCCTTCATCGCGGTCGTGCGTTGAACGGCTGGAAGGGCCGCCGAGTGGGAGCGGTGCGAAAAGGGAATGGCTTGTTCAAGCTGACGAATATTCCGGCGGGAGGTCCGTATCGGTTGCGCGTGGAGGCCGGACCGCGCCAGGCGTGTGAGGTCAAAGTTTTCTACGTGGGCGACGTCTGGATTTTGGCCGGTCAAAGCAACATGGAGGGCTCTGGACGTTTGCCGGGAGTGGTGCGTCCGCATCCGTTGGTGCGGTCTTTTTCGCTGAGGCGCGAGTGGCGACAAGCGGTTGATCCGCTGCATGTGCAGGTTGAATCCCCCGATGCGTGCCACCATGGCGGACGCCAGATCCCGCGTTATTTAGGAGAACGGCTTCGCCTCCGCGCATCGAGCGGGGCGGGGGCGGGGATTGCGTTCGGACACGAGATGCTGGAGCAGTCCGGCGTGCCGCAAGGGTTGATCTGCGTCGCGTTGGGCGGCAGTCCGCTGGCGATGTGGA
>JBEVND010000050.1:0-3834 GCA_040508285.1 Rariglobus sp.
CCATATCTTCACACGACAAAATGACATCTTCATATGACAACGTCATTTTGTCGGGCGACAATGAGGCGTTGTCATACGACAAAGCCACGTTGTCGTATGACAAAATGGCTTTGCTGACCTCCAAAATGACGCGTCAGGGCGTCAAAACACGCGTAAAACAGGCTTATAAGCCTTCTGATATAGCGCTACTTACCTTAGCCGAGAGGGATCAGTGGGCGCAGGTGCAGGCATATTCGGGGTTTTTGCATTCGCCGCAGATGGCCAGGTTGATGTTGAAGCGGGCGTAGACGGGTTTGGCGTCGGGGGTGATCTTGAACTGCACGACGGCGGGGAAGTTGTTGCCGGCCGGGAGCGGGGCGTCGGAGAGCAGGACGTCGCCCGTCTTGGCGAAGGTGAGCTTGGTCGGGGCGGAGCGGTCGCCGGCGGTGACCGTCACGACTTGGTCGCCGGGGGGGACGGGTTTGCCGTCTTCGCCGACGAAGGTGATCTGCACTTTGCGGTCGGCGGTGACGAGGAACTCGGCGTGGGGTTCGACGACGGTGAGGAGGCGTCCTTTGTTGGGGCCGGCGGCGACGGCTTCGTGTGCATGGGCAACGGTGGCGGTGGAGCCGAGCGCGGTGAGTGCGAGGACCGTGGCAACGAGGAGGCGGTGGAGGGTGTTCATGGTTTTATTTAAAGGGAGAGAGTCAGGGAACGAGAGAAGGAACGGTGAGGTGGGCGTCGGAATTAAACGCAAAGTCGCGAAGGCGCTAAGGTAGGAGGAAAAGGAGCGAGGGATCGAGAATGGGAGGAGTGGGTTTAAGGCAGAGGCGCGGAGGTCAGAAGGGATGTCTGTTGATCGCCCTCCTCGTGCGTCTTTGCTACTTTGCGGTAAGAATCACGCATTAGATTTTAGTGGGCGGCGGCGGCTCCGCGTTCGAGGGCGCGTTCGGCGGCTTTGCGGCCGAAGCGGTAGAAGATCGCGGGGGTCACCAGGAAATCGAGGAGGGTTGAGGAGATGAGTCCGCCGACGATCACCACGGCGACCGGGTGGAGGATTTCCTTGCCAGGCTGGTCTCCGGCGAGGACGAGTGGGATCAGGGCGATGCCGGCGGCGAGCGCGGTCATGAGCACGGGGACCATGCGCTCGAGCGTGCCGCGGATAACCATCTCGCGGGTGAACCCCTCCCCTTCGTGTTTCATGAGATGCATGTAATGCGAGAGCATCATGATGCCGTTGCGGGCGGCGACTCCGCCGACGGCGATGAAGCCGACGAGCGTGGCGATGCTGATGTTGTCGATTTTGAGCCAGGTGAAAACGAGTCCGCCGATGAGCGCCAAGGGGATGTTGAGCATGACTTGGAACGCGAGCGACGCGCTTTGAAAATAGCCGTAGAGGAGGAACACGATCACGGCGAAGACGACGGCGCTGAAGAGCGCGATGCGTTGCGTGGCGTCGCGCTGCGCCTGGAACTCGCCTTCGTAGGTGATGAAGTAGCCTTCGGGGAGTTTCACCTTTTCGCGGACTTCGGACTGGAGGCGTTCGACGAGGGTGCCGACGTCACGGACGGTGGGCTTGATGGCGACGGTGAAGCGGCGCTGGCTGTTCTCGCGGAAGATGACGTTGGGGCCGGTGGCTTCGCGCACGTCGGCGACGACGGAGAGCGGGATGCGTTGGCCGGTGCCGGTTTCGACGGGGAGCTGGGCGATACGTTCGGGGGTGTCGCGCCAGGCGTGCGGGAGGCGGATGACGAGGTTGATGGCGCGTTGTCCGTCGCGGAGTTCGGCGATGGCTTTGCCGCCGACGAGGGAGCCGAGCTGGTCGTTGAGCGCGCCGGGGGCGATGCCGTAGGCGGTGGCGCGGGCGCGGTCGGCTTCGATGCGGAGCTGCGGGATGACGGCTTGCTGGTCGAGCTTGGCGTCGGCGAGGCCGGGGATGGTTTTGGCAACGGCCTGCACCTCGGTGCCTAGGCGGCGGAGCGTGTCGAGATCGGGGCCGAAGATCTTGATGGCGACGGGCGCGGAGACGCCGCTGAGCATGTGACCGATGCGGTCGGCGAGAGGTCCGCCGATGACGGAGAACGTGCCGGGCACGGTTTTAAGGCGGCGGTTGAGATCGGCCAAAATCTCGGCGCGGGTGCGGGCAGATTCGCCCTCGGCGGGCGTGCGGAAGTCCACGTCGAACTCGGCGGTGGAGACGGGCACGACGTGGTCGCCGCGTTCGGCGCGGCCGAGGCGGCGGCCGACTTTGTCCACTTCGGGCACGGCGAGGATCTGCGATTCGATGACGTCGGCGATGCGGTTCATCTCTTCGAGCGACGTGCCGGGGGCGGAGGTCACGGCGATGAGCGCGGTCTCTTCGCGGAAGGCGGGCAGGAAGTCCTTGCCCATTTTCGGGTAGAGGAGGAATGCGGCGACCATGCCGGCGGCGACGACCGCGAGGACCGGCAGCGGGTGGTCGAGCGCGGCGCGGAGCGTGGTGGCGCGGAGGAGGCGTTTGAGGCGGGCGACGAGCCAGCCGTCGGTGTGGGCGTGGCCGGCGGCGGGTTTCAAAAGCAAGGAGCAGAGGACCGGTATCAACGTTAAGGATACAACGAACGACGCGGCCATGCTGAGGATGGTGGCGATGGCGATGGGCGCGAAGAGTTTTCCTTCGACGCCGCTCAGGCCGAGCAGCGGGAGGAACACGAGGATGATCAACACGGTGGCGTAGAAGATCGAACCGCGCACCTCGGCGGAGGCGGCGCCGATGACGCCGAGGCGCGGCAGCGGCACGGGGAGAGAGGCGTTCTCGCGGAGGCGGCGGAAGACGTTTTCCACGTCCACGATGGCGTCATCGACGACCATGCCGATGGCGACGGCGAGTCCGCCGAGGGTCATGGAGTTGACGGTGATGCCGAAGCGTTGGAACACGAGCAGCGTGATCGCGAAGCTCATGGGGATGGCCATGAGCGTGATGACGGTGGTGCGGACGTTGAGGAGGAAAAGGAACAGGACGAGCGTGACCATGATCGCGCCGTCGCGGATGGCTTCCTTGAGGTTGCCGATGGCGTGATCGATGAAGTCCTTTTGCTGGAAGAGCGGGAGCGTCTCGACGCCGGGCGGGAGCGCGGGGCGGAGCTCGTCGAGGGCGGTCTTGATTTGTTCGGTGAGCGCGCGGGTGTCGAAGCCGGGGGACTTGGTGATCGACATGATGACGCCGTAGGTGGGCGCGGTCTCGGGCGAACGGCTCACGGAGGCATCGCCGCGCATGGGCTCGACGCCCCACGCGACGGTGGCGACATCGGCGAGGGTGACGGGGCGGTCGTTGACGGATTTGATGACGGTGCCGGCGAGTTCGCCGAGGTCGGTCGTCATGGCGAGGTTGCGCACCATGATCTCGGTCGGACCGGAGTTGATGAAACCGCCAGTGGTGGTGCTGGCGGCATGGGCGACGGCGGTCTCGAGTTCGGCAAACGTGACGTCGTGCGCGGCCATGCGGTAGGGATCGGGCTGGACCTCAATCTGCCGGATGCCGCCGCCCATGTTGAGGATTTCGGCGATGCCGGGGATGCCTTGGAGTCGACGGCGGATCGTCCAGTCGGCGAGCGAACGGACCTCGGCCGGCGGCAGGTAGCCGGGTTGACCTTCGCGCACGGTGGAGCGCACGCCGACGAGGAGAATCTCGCCCATGAGGGAGGCGACGGGCGTCATGAACGGTTGCACGCCGTCGGGGAGTTGGCCGCGGGCGGATTGGAGACGTTCCTGGACGAGGACGCGGGCGGCGTAGATATCGGTGCCCCAGTCGAACTCAGCGTAGATGAGGGAGAGCGCGACGTCGGAGTTGGAGCGGAGGCGCGTGAGGCCGGGGACGCC
>JBEVND010000435.1:0-3614 GCA_040508285.1 Rariglobus sp.
AAAAATGCGCGCAACTTGGGGCGTCCCTGATTCGTGCCGTATTGCAGGTATTCAGGTGGACCGGCGCGCTGGGCGAGCGCGGTGACCGCAGCCTGCACCGCCGGCACGGGCAGCGTGCGGTTGTCGGTAAACCCGGCGGCCAGCGAAAGCAGCTTCGGGTTCTCCAGCATGAGCGACATCAGCCGGGAGATGGTCGGAGGCTGCGCGCGGTGGCCGAGAGAGGAATACTTGATGGAAACGGATTCAGGCATGGCGAGGGAACGTGGGCGGGTTGAAACAAAAAAGCGCGGAGGGCGGTAAAGCCACTCCGCGCCATGGTAAGGCCTGCGATCTAATCAGGCCGGAGAAGGAGCCGGCGCGCTGCCGATTCCCTCGGAACTGTCCTTGGGCTTCTTGGTGCCCTTGTCGTCGTTTCGCGGCGGCAACACCGGAGGCAACTCGCGGATAACCGGCGAAGTGATCTCGCCCGTCTGGAGGATTTCCATGACGTGTTTGCCCTCGATGGTCTCATACTCGAGGAGCGCCTCGGCGATCTTGTCGAGCGCCGGACGATGCGAGGCGATGAGCTCCGTGGCGCGAGCATACTGCTCGTTGATGATGCGAGTGATCTCGGCGTCGATCTTGCGCGCGGTCTCTTCGCTATAGGTGTGGCTGCGACCGATTTCGCGGCCGAGGAACACGGTGTCTTGATTGTCACCAAACGCGATCGGGCCGAGCGCACTCATGCCCCAGTCGCACACCATGTGGCGGGCGATCTTGGTGACATGCTTGATGTCGCCGTAAGCGCCGCTGCTGATGTCATCCATGACAAGCTCTTCGGCGATACGACCGCCCATGCCCATGGCGATCTGGCTGAGCATGCGCTTCTTTTCCTGGGTGAGCAGATCCTTCTTGGGGATAAACATCGTGCTGCCCAGCGAACGGCCGCGCGGGATGATCGTGACCTTGTGAACCGGAACGGTGCCGTCATCGAGGATCGCCTGCACGATGGCGTGACCGGCCTCATGGTAGGCGGTCAGCTTCTTCTCGCGGTCATCCATCACACGACGGCGCTCGCGGCCGAATTGAACCTTCTCGCGGGCATCATCGACGTCGATCATCTCGACCTTTTTCTTGTTACGACGAGCGGCCAGGAGCGCGGCTTCGTTGAGCAAGTTGGCGAGATCGGCGCCGGACAAACCGGGCGTGCCACGGGCGATGACATTGAGGTCAACGTTGTCGGCGAGCGTGATCTTGCGGGCGTGAACGCGTAGGATCTGCTCGCGGCCGACGACGTCGGGAAGATCAACATAGACCTGACGGTCGAAGCGACCTGGACGGAGGAGCGCCTGGTCGAGCACGTCGGCGCGATTGGTCGCGGCGATGATGATCACGCCCTCGGTGGTGTCGAAGCCGTCCATCTCAACGAGCATGGAGTTGAGCGTCTGTTCGCGCTCATCGTTGCCACCGCCGAGACCGGCGCCGCGCTGGCGACCCACGGCGTCGATTTCGTCGATGAAGATGATGCACGGCGCGTTTTTGCGGCCCTGCTCAAACATGTCACGCACACGGCTCGCACCGACGCCGACAAACATCTCGACGAAGTCGGAACCGGAGATGCTGAAGAAAGGAACATCCGCTTCGCCGGCGACGGCCTTTGCGAGGAGCGTTTTGCCCGTGCCGGGAGGACCGACGAGCAGCAGACCCTTGGGGATCTTACCGCCCATTTTCTGGAATTTCTTGGGGTCGCGGAGAAACTCGACGACCTCGGAAACCTCTTCCTTGGCTTCGTCGCAACCAGCGACTTCACCGAACGAAATTTTGTCGCGATCGCGCGCGAGCATCTTCGCCTTGCTCTTACCGAAGTTCATCGCACCACGGCCGGCCTGACGCAGCTGGCGGACGAACAGGAAGTAGAGCAAACCGATGATCAGGAGAATCGGGAGCAGGTTAAGAAGGATGGTCGAGAACGTGTTGGAAACAGCCGGTTCTTCGAAAACCTTGGTGCGCTGAAGCAGCTCAAGGTTGGACTCGGTCAAGCTGCCCGATGCGGTGAATTGGTCGGTTTGTTTGCCGTCCGCGATATCGAGGGTGCTCTCCTTGAGCTTGCCGGTGACGACCGCGCCATTGCGACCATACGAGCTGTCGTAGCGAATCGTGCCGGAGGCGACTTTCTCTTCCGCAGCCAGATCGAAGACCTGTTGAAGCTTGAGCTTCGCCGGTGCCGGGGTGCGACCCGGGCTGAAATAAAACAAAACCAGCACTGCCGCGATGATCGACACCCAGATCAGGGAAACCTTCACCGGAAACCGGTCGGGCGGAAGGTTTTTGAGCGGACGTCGCTTAAGGTCGTTCTTGGGATCAGGCATTAAGATTGGGACTAGGGAACCACCGTGCTGGTTCCACCGCATAAGTCAATTGGCGGCCCCAACGATATTAGAGGCTTTTACGCAGGCGCATAGGTTCGAAGCGCAGGGTCCCTTTTCGGATCACGGCCAGCCCGTCGCGGCCGAGACTGAATCGCGTAAATGTCCCCTTCTCCACCGCCGCGAGCAGCGCTGCGAATCCCTGTCGGGAGAGATCGCCCGTTCGGCTTCCTTGGACCAGCAGCCAGCGATGCAGCGCGCGGCGCACGATCGCCCGTGGTTTCCCTTTTAAAACTTCGACATTAAGCTCCTGCCCGTTTGCCGAAAGCGGCGTCAGCGAGTCCAGCCACGCCTCAAGCGCTTCGCCGTCTTCGTCGAGCAACTCACGGGAAAGCGCCGCGCCTGCGAGCGCATCGCGCTCACCCGTGGCGGCGAGCCATGCAGGAAGCGCTTCGTGCCGGATACGATTGCGCGAATAATCCGCCGTTACGTTGCTGGCGTCTTCGCGCCACGTGGCCCCGACTTCGGTAAGCGCGGCCGTGAGCGCCTCTTTTTTCAACGTGAGGAGCGGTCGCACATGCACACGCTCACCGGGCATTGCCTGGAGCGGACGCGGTGCTGCGAGCCCCGCGGTGCCACTGCCTCGTGCAAGACGCATCAAAATCGTCTCGGCGATATCGTCCTGCTGATGTCCCAGCCAGAGCGCCCGGATTTTCCGCCGCTTCATCTCGCTCTGGAAAAAACCAAAGCGCGCCGCCCTCGCCTCTGCCTCGCTGGCACCTTTGCGCGCCTGGTCCCATTCTCCCGCTGCAGAGCGCACCCCCAAGGCAACGCACACGCGCTCGCAAAAACGCGCATCCGCCGTCGAGGAGCGTCCGCGCAACCGATGATCGAAATGCAACGCGACCAAGCTCGCGCGACGCTCCGGCCAATGCGCCCAAAGCAGCAGTAACAGAGCGAGCGAATCCGCACCGCCCGAAAACGCGACCGCCCACGGTCGCCGCGCGGAGTCGCTGTCGCCATCCGCCCATTTTAAAACGGCCGGATGTAGTGCGCTACGCGGGACGAGTGCCGCCAGCGCGGCGGCGACCTCCGGCCAATCGGGTTGTAAGCGTCGCGCCATGTTTGAAAAGAGGAGGCCCGCTTGCGGGCGATGAGTGGAATCGACTGCGAGGAGCGCACGCCGATCGCCTGCCACGGCAGGCCCCCACCTTTTCAAATCATCAGGCGAACGTCAGGTATTCCTTGCCGAAATACGGCACGAGCGCC
>JBEVND010000011.1:0-6799 GCA_040508285.1 Rariglobus sp.
CCTAAACGTTCCGCGAACGAAAGCCGACTTACTTCTTAATCGCCGCGAGCACCTCGGGATGCGTTTCGAGGTAGCGGTTAAGCTTTTCCAACGACTCGAAGGTCTCGGCGCTCACGTGGTGTTCCATGCCCTCGACGTCGTGATCGACGACCTCTTTTTCGAGACCGAGGAGGGTCAGGAAATTGGTCAGCAGTTCGTGGCGATGGGCGATGCGGGCGGCGACTTCTTCGCCGGCGCTGGTGAGCACCATGCCGCGGTATTTCTCGTATTTGACGAGGCCTTCGGCGTCCAGGCGTTGCACCATCGTGGTGACACTGGCCTGGGAAATTTTCAGCTCGGCGGCGATATCGACGACGCGAGCATAACCCTTGGTTTTGATCAGGTCACTGATGCGCTCCAAGTAATCCTCGACGGCCGAGGATGTGCGCGGGGGAGTGGGTTGTTCGGCCACGAGGAAGGAAATGCCACGCGGCCGCGCGGCGCTTAGCGTTTCTTGCGGGCGTTGGCCAGGCGCTGGGCGCTGAGGACGACGCGGAACATCTGAATCGCGAGCCAGAACACGCCACTCATGCAAGCGGAGGTCAGGCCGGCCCAGATGAAGACCATCGTCGGGTCGTTCGAGGGAACGTGCGATTTGAGGAGGCCAAACAGGAAGATGAAAAAGCCGATGACGAGGATGGCGTCCACGACCATGCCTACGGGCGAGGAGAGTTTCTCGAGCTTGATATCGGGAGAGTTGGAGGCGGTCGGCTGCGACATGATGGGAAACGAGACGGGTTGGATGCAGGGTTGTCCACCCGTTTTTTTAACGGGCGATAATTGCCTGCACGGACGGCATGAAACGAGGGAGGTCGGCGGGCGTGACCAGCGCGGCGGGCGCGGAGGCTCGCCAGTGGCGAACGGCACCGGGCCAGCGACCGTGGGTGAGGAAGTCGTCGAGCGCGGCGCGAAGTCCATCGACCGTGAGGTAAGTCTGGTTGTCCTGCGGGTTTATCGAGGACTTGATCGCGGAGGCCGGGAAAGTGTCGATGGTGCCACTGGAAACGTAGGCGAGATTGTTGATCGCCACGAACGGGCGTGAATCGACCAGCGTGGTCGCCGGGCGCGATGCCTCGTTGCGTAGATAACGGTAATATTCCAAATGGTTTTCGTGGAGCGCGTTGAATGGATCGATGGCAACCGCCTCGACACGTCCGTCGTTCCAGTGGATCTCGGCGGCTTTGCCCACGGTGTAGTGAATCTCGGCGTTTTCGCAGACGACGATCTCGGCGTGGGAATGCGGGCCGTCGCAGGCGTGGGTAAGGGCAAACCGCATGGTAACTCCACTGGCGGTGCGGGATTCGACGAAGAACGTGTCGGCGCCCTGAATGGCGTGCGCGCGGTAAAGCTCAGCACGCACGGTTTCGAGTTTCGCCCAGTTCATCAGCGAGGAATCGCCGGCCCAGAAAAGGAGGTTGTGAACGAAATGCGCCATCGCGTTGCCAAAACACGAATCAAGGATGACGCCGTTGTCGTCGCCGAGAAGGCGGCCAGCCCAGTTGTTACGCGAAAAATAACTCAGCGGACGGGGCCATTGCGCGATGAGGCGCGCTTCGCGAATCGGGCCAAATTCGCCATCGAGCATGCGCTGCTTGAGCGCGAGACGGGCGCGTTCGATGATAAAGTTGAAGCCGACGAACGTCGTTTTTTTGGCTGCGCGGTCGGTTTCGATCATGCGCTCGAGTTCTTGATAATCAAGGGTGGGCGGCTTTTCGAGGTAGACGGCGATCCCGCGTTCGACCCCGGCACGGTGCATCTCGGCGTGAAGCGAGATCGGCGTGGGCACCACCAACATGTCGAGTTCGTGACCGCAGGCATCGAGCATCGCGCGGTAATTGGTGAAAACCTTCACGCCGCGGCGGGAGAATTCCATCGATTCCTGTTGGGCGGCAAAGGCGTCGGCTTGCGGGTCGCAGGTGCAGACGAGGCGGGCATGATGCTGCGCTTCCAGTTTGAGCAGGCTCTGGTGATGAGCGCCGGCGTAACCACCGAGACCAATGATGCCGATGCGGACGGGTGGTTTCATGAAATTTTGAGAGGGCTGCGGCGGGACGTAGTCATCGTGCGCGGGTATTGCCAAAAGCGTAAGCAATCGGAATCGAGGCTGGTTGAGTCAAGGCAACGCTGCCCATTGTAAATCTAGGGCCTTGACGCGGGAGGCGCGGGCCGCACATTGCCCATTCCTCATTGCTCATTGCCTGATGGTGTAATGGCAGCACAGGTGACTTTGACTCACCTAGTCATGGTTCGAATCCATGTCGGGCAGCCAATGAGCGAGGATTGAGGATGAATCTCCAAGTCCGCCCTTGAGGGGGATGCGGGATACGCACAGGGTCGCTGACTTTTACTTTAGAACCCTATGACCTCCTCTTCATCTGCACCTGGCTCGGAATCCATTGGTCTTCAGCAGCGAGGGAAAAAGGTGCGGGTGGCTCTCATCGGCGTGGGCAATTGTGCTTCGTCGTTGATCCAAGGGGTTCACTTTTACCGCAACGCACCCGAGGGCGAGATCGTCCCGGGGCTCATGAATGTGAACCTCGGTGGTTATCATGTCGGCGATATCGAGTTTAGCGCCGCGTTTGATATCGATTCGTCCAAAGTCGGCACGGATCTGTCCGCGGCGATCCTTGCGGCGCCGAATAACACCATCCAGTTCGCCACCGTGCCGCCACTAGGAATCACGGTGCAACGTGGTCCGACGCTCGACGGTCTGGGCAAATACGTTGGCCAAAAAATCACCGAGTCGTCCGCCGCGCCGGTGGATGTTGCCGCGATCCTTCGCGAGACGCGCACCGACGTCGTGGTGTCGTATTTGCCGGTCGGTTCCGAGCAGGCGACCCAGTGGTATGTCGAGCAGGTGCTCGCGGCGGGTTGCGGGTTTGTGAACTGCATTCCGGTCTTCATCGCTTCGCAGCCTCGCTGGCAGCAGCGGTTCAAGGAGCGTGGCCTTCCGGTCATCGGTGACGACATTAAGTCCCAAGTCGGTGCCACCATCACGCATCGCACTTTGGTGAACTTGTTTCGTGAACGTGGCGTGAAACTCGACCGCACCTATCAGCTCAACTTCGGCGGCAACACCGATTTCCTCAACATGCTGGAGCGCGAGCGTCTGGATTCGAAAAAGATATCGAAGACCAACGCGGTGACCAGCCAGCTCGGCGAGCCGATGCCGGCCGACAACGTTCACGTGGGTCCCAGCGACTACGTGCCGTGGCTCCAGGATCGCAAGTGGTGCCACATTCACATGGAAGGAACGACCTTCGGCAACGTTCCGCTCAAGTGCGAGGTGAAGCTCGAAGTCTGGGATTCGCCGAACTCCGCCGGCGTGGTGATCGATGCCGTGCGTTGTATCAAACTCGCCCTGGATCGCGGTCTCTCGGGTCAACTTGATGCGCCTTCCAGTTATTTCATGAAGTCGCCGCCGATCCAATACACCGACCACGAGGCCCGCGAGCGGACGGCCGCTTTTATCCGCGGCGAATAAACGGGTGGGTCTCAGCGGCTACGCGGCCGATAATAACGCGTCACCGGATCGAGCTCCGCATCGGGTCCGGTGTAGCCGTAGGTATGTTTCAAATACAACTCGGCCTCCGGAGGAATCTGCGTGGGCGTCCCGAGAAAATCCACGGTGCGCGCGGGATAAAACCAATCACGGGGGAACGGCGCGGTGTCTCCGGGATTCGGGCTGTTGAGGATCGCGCGCAGGGAGTCGCCTTCGGTCACCAGAAAATAGATGTCCGCCTCCCAGCCGCGGTAGTTGACGTAAAGCTTGGGGCCGCCGTGACGGTGCGAGGTGTCGTGCAGCGTGAAGCCTTTCGGCAGCCGTGAGGCCGCGGCTTTGATCCGGGCGTAGGCTTCGACCGGCGCGGCAAAGTCGACGTCGCGATCGTGCGCAAGAATGCGGCCTTCACGCCACCAGCCAAGCAGCGTGCCGTAACAGATCCAGTGTTCGGCGTCGCTGGCGCGAAGCCATGCATTCACCGTGCGAAACAAAGTGGTGAGCGCTTCGGTTCGCGCCTGCTTGCCGGCATCGCTCCACGCCGAATCGGCGTAACGCACGTGGCGGATCAACACGCGGCCTTGTCTGCAAAGATAGTCCCAGCGGTGCGTGAGCGACATCGCGTTTCCTTCGAGTTAAACGGCGCGGCACAAGGCGCGTAGCCGCACGATCGCGGACAGGTTGGCGAATGCGGCGATCACCACGCACACCGCGATCAACGGCGCGGCGGGCGTATATCCGGCGAGGCCGATTGCGGCCGCCACGGCGCATCCCGCCGTAAGCCACACCAGACGCTCGGCGCGTTTCATCCAGCCACGCGGAGGTTTTACCTGAAGTGCTTCGGCCTTCGCGGTGGAGTAAGTGACCATGAAGCCGCCAAATAGCGCCGTCAGCACGATCAGTTGCACGCCGGCCTGACCGCGGAAAAAGAAGAGCAAGCCGGCGAAAAGAAAAAACTCCACGTAGCGGTCCATGGCAGAATCCATCACGGCGCCTCCGCGCGAAGCGGTGCCGGTTTGCCGGGCGATCGCGCCGTCGAGTCCGTCCCCAAGGCCACTCAACGAAAGCGCCCACGCCGCCGCGCCCGGCCAGCCGAGTGCCACGCAAACTCCGGCGACCAAGCCCAGAGAAAGGGAGATCCACGATACGGTGTCCGCGGCGATGCCGACGCGCACACCACGCGCGCCCAGAGCTTCGATCCAACCATAGCCAAGGTGCATCAGGCGCTCGCCGAGAAACGCCGTTCCGCCTTCGCGGCTGACGCGGTCGTGGCGTTTGTCCGGGGCCTTCAGGCTACTGATGATGAGCAGCAACGCGGCTCCCGCGATCAAGCCGACACCGGCGATGGAATCGGGCGTGTTCATCAGGTCTTCGTCTTCGCGAGCGCGTCGGATTCGTGGCGTGCGCGCACGGCTACCCGATCAAAACTCCAGCGCAGAACGGGCGCGATCAAGCTGTGCAACCACGAGAGCACTGTGAGTTGAAACCCGGGCGTAACCGAAAAACGCCCATGCCGGATTGCGGTCAATGTGACGCGGGCCACGGCGTCGGCCGTCCAGAGTCCGCCGCCGGCGGTGATCGCCTTGGTCTCGGGCGGTTTGGTGAGGTTTTCCTCGATGAGTTGAGGCGTGTCGGTGTCCGGTGGATACACGATGGTGACGGCGATGCCCGCGGGTTTGAGTTCGCCGCGCAGAGATTCGGCCAGGCCGCGCAACGCGAACTTGGTGGGAGAATAGGGCGTATACCCAAACAAACCGACGAGGCCTGCGCCCGACGACACGAGGACAATCGCGCCGCGTCCGCGTTGGCGCATCCCGGGGGTGACGGCTTTGATCGCGTAGAGCGTGCCAAAGTAATTCACGGCCATCGTGTGTTCGAAAATGGAGACGGGGATTTCGTCAAAGTAGCCAGGTCGGGCAACGCCGGCGGATGTGACCAGGATATCGACTGGTCCGTGAGTGGCTTCGGCGATGGCCAGCGCGGCGAGAGTCGCGGCTTCGTTGGAAACATCGGCGGGAGCGATCACGATCTCCCGACAACCTGGAACAGAGGCACGGATCGTGTCACGCGCGCTGGCGAGCTTTACGGGATCGCGGGCGATGAGACTGATGTGCGCCCCGGCGGCGGCGGCCTGAACGGCGATGGCCAGCCCGATGCCGCTCGAGCCTCCGGTGACGATCATGTGCTGGTCGCGCAGTTCCATAGAGTTAAAAAAGCAGGATGGCGCGCGGTCGCGCACCGAGGCGGCAGAGGAAACGAAAATGAGAATAGCGGCAATGGGAATTCCCTTGCGGAGCCTGCGGTTTACCAAGTTCTTGAGAGACTGCACTCCATGCACGATGCTGTGGCTATTATCGGATCAGGCGCCCGTTTTCCGGGGGCGGTAGATCATGTCGAGTTCAGGCGAATGATTTCTGCCGGCGAGGTGCATACGAGCCCGGTGCCGGCGCAGCGTTGGGACCACTCGCAGGTGCACAGCACCAATCCGCGACAGACCGATAAAACTGCGGCGCAAGCGGGCGCCTTCATTGAAAACATCGAGTTGTTTGCGCCGGATTTTTTTGGAGTTACCCCAAAGCGGGCTCGGCTCATGGACCCGCAACAGCGGATGATGTTGGAGATCTCGCGACAGGCGCTGGAAGACGCGGGCTATGCGCGCCGGGTTTTGGCCGGCGGACGCACGGGGGTCTATGTGGGCGCCTCGTCGCAAGATCATCGCATCTGGCTCAGCGGTGCGGTGCACGGACCGCTGAATCTGGCCGGGCATTCGGGCGTGGCGGCCGACCTGAAGTCTGAGGAACAAGCATCACTCTACGCCGGGTTGCCTGCGATGTCGGCCTACACGATCACGGGTGCGCAGCTCAACATGATCGCGGCCAACGTGAGTCAGGCATTCGATTTTCACGGGCCGTCCTTTACGGTGGATACGGCGTGCAGTTCAGCGCTGACGGCGTTGCACGAAGCGGTGCTGCACCTGCGGGCAGGCGTGGTGGATGCGGCGCTGGTAGGCGGAGTGTATGCGCTCCTCGATCCGACTCTGATGGTGTGTTTCAGCCGCGTCGGCGCTCTGTCGTCCACCGATCGTTGCGCGCCGTTTCAGACGGATGCGAATGGCTTCGTGCTCGGTGAAGGCGCGGGCGTGGTCGTTTTGAAACGTCTGTACGATGCGCAACGCGACGGCGATCGCGTGATCGCGGTGATTCGCGGGGTGGCGATGAACAACGATGGACGCGGGCAGGGTCCGCTCACGCCAAGTGCGGA
>JBEVND010000037.1:0-5346 GCA_040508285.1 Rariglobus sp.
CTCCTGGCGCTGCGCCTCGGTGAGGATGCCTTCGGTCGGACGCATGCCGATGCCGTCGTGCGTGGCGGTGATGTTGAGGTAGGTCGCGCGCGGACCGATGTAGTCGAGCGTCGCGGCCCAGCGCGTGAGCACCGTGGCGTCGTTGGCGTGCAGGCTCCAGAGAAGGAGCGGAGGCAGCGAGAAGTTGTAGATGATCTGGGCCTCGTCGCCGCGGTCACCGAAATAGCTGACGTTTTCCTTGTGGGGGACGTTGGTCTCCGTAAGCAACAGCATGTGCGGCGCGGCTAGGTCGAAGAGGTCGCGCCAGAGCTTGATGACTTCGTGCGTCTGCGGGAGGTGCGCGCAGGAGGTGCCGAGTTCTTTCCAAAGATACGGAATCGCATCGAGCCGAAGCATCGAAGCGCCGCGTTCCGCGTAGAAAAACAACACATCGGTGACCTCCGCGAGCACGCGCGGATTGCGGAAGTTGAGGTCAACCTGATCGGCCGAGAACGTCGTCCACAATAACTCCAGTCCGCGCACGGTTTCGAACGGATGGAGCAGCGGCAGGTTGCGCGTGCGCAGCACCGCCGAGGTGTCGGTGCCGTCGGGAATGGCCACGGCGAAATCCTTGTAGGCCGCATCGCCCGAGCAGTGGCCTTTGACGTAGTCGCTGTGTTGCGAGGCGTGGTTGACCACCGCGTCGAACACGAGGCGGTAATCATGCGCCAGCCCCTCGACGTCGGCCCAATCGCCGAGATCTTCGCGGACCTTGCGGTAGTCGATCACCGAAAACCCGTCGTCACTCGAAAACGGAAAATGCGGCAGCAGGTGCACGAGGCTGATCGCGGAGCCGACATGAGCGCGGAGAAAACGCCGCAGCGCCTCCAACGGTGCGCGGCCGGCCTCCTTGATGGTGTCGCCATAGGTGATCAAAAAAGCGTCGCGTTGGGACCAGCCGTCGGCGGCGGGGGCGATGCGGCTCTGGTAACGCGCAGCCAGCATGATCAACTCATCACCCAGCGCAGCGGCGATGTCCTCCGGATAGAGCCGGCGGAGACGTGAGCGGATTGACGCGACGACCTCTGCTTCGCTGCGGACGGGCGGTGTGAAAACCGATTTAGCTGCGGATGGAAAAGTAACGTTCATGGCAAAATAAAGTTATTGGATCCGCACCCTCCAGGGGAGCGGACCAGTGGGATCGCGACGCACCACGCCAAACCAACGGGTGTTCCACGGATGGCCGTTTTCCGACCATAGAAGCCGGGTAACGCGGCCGTCGGCCCCCGTGTGCATCCAGACGATGGATACGCCCAGATCGCCCGACTCCGGCCAGCGGGCCGTGTTCAAAACACCATAGGGCACAAACAGCTCGCCCTCCACCGCCGCCGCTCCGAGGGCGCGCCAGCGGCCGGACAGCCCCGCCCCGCCCTCGCGCGAGGAATCGCCCGCCTTGAGCGACAGCGTGCCGTCAGCCTTGAATGCGCCGTCGATCCACGTGTAAGGCCCCGCCGTGCCCAACTCGGCCGGCGAACGGTTGTCGAAATACAACGTGAACCGGTCCTTCGCCAGTTCGCCGGTCGAGCGAAACGCCAGCCACACGCCGTCGTGACCGGCCTTGAACGCCCAGTTCAGGTAACACTCGGCGGGGGTTGTGCGAAAATCCGCGGGGCCCTGCGTCCAGCGCGCCTGCACCGGTTCGCCCACGGGAATCCAGTTCGCTCCAGTCCATTCGTCCAGTGCACCGTCGGCAACCGCCTCGCCCGAACGCGCCGCGCCGTAACGCACATAGGCCAGCTCGGCGCGCACCGCCTCCTCGGTCAGCGGCACCCGGCCGACCGCGGATCCGTCCGGCCACGCCACCGGAACCTCACGCACCTCGCCCGCCTTGAGAAAACGCGCGGTCACTTTCGGTTCGTTCGCAACCCGGCGCTCGCGCACCCACTTCATCTCGGGAGTCAGCGGTGCGGCCACCGCCAGCGCACGGCTGCCGGCACCGTGATAATCCACGATCTGCAGCCAGGATGTTTCGCCCGGCCGAACCGTTGCCGGCCACACAAACGTCAACTCGCACGAAGCGCCTTTCGCCAACTCATAACCCTGCAGTTCATGCGTGTCGTCCTGCGCAAACGGATAAACCGCCAGTTGTCCGCGGCGCGCTTCGGGCGAGTCGTTGCGCACGGTGATGCCTGAAACCAAGCGCCCGTCGTCACCAACCCGTGTTTGCGCCTCGATGTGCAACGGCGCCACCGGCGAGCGACCGGCCAGCGTGGCCAACACCGCCTGCGCGAGACGCAGGTGACCCTGCGCGTTGGGATGAATCGTGTCTCCCCTGCCCTCGGTCTCGACGAGCGAGGTGAACGGTTTTGAATAATGCGTCGGGAACAGGGGCCACAACGCCTTCGCCGTCCGCTGAAGATCTACCGCGCCTTCGCCCCACAGCGCATCAAACGTCGGCGCCACCGGCGTATCCAACCCGCGCCCGAGTTCGCGCAACGCCGCGGCAAAACCCACCGTGCGAAAAATCGAAGCGTCGGGCGGCGGAGGGTATTTGTCCGTCGGCAGGCGCGTGATGTTGATGTGCGGCGTCGGCTCCAGCAGCACCACATCGGCGCCTTGCGCACGCAACCGCTCCACCAACCAGCGCGTTTGCTCCAGGTAGGCTTCGAGCGGCGCGCCCGCCGCCTGGTCGTTCAAGCCGAACATGATCAACGCGAGGTCGGCCTTCGCCGGCAGCGCGTCTTTTTCAAACCGGCGCACGGCCGCGTCCACGCTGCGTCCCGAGTAAGCGGCGCGCATGACGCGGATCTCGCCGTTGCCCGTCGCCCGGGCGAGCAACCGCTTCAAAATCTCCGGATACGGCCCGGTCGCGGTGACCGAATCGCCGATCGCCAGAATCGTAAACGGCTCGCCGCCGAGGAGTTTCTTGCCGCCGCGCGGCAGGGTTTTCATCAGAGCGTCCGCAGGAATCGCCTGCGGCGGCGGGATCGCCAGCATCGCCCTCTCAACATCCTGCGCTTCGTCCGCAAACATCAACGCTCCGGGAGCCGCCCAGGCCGGAACGGTCGCGGCAAAGCCGCTCGTCGGCTGTAACGAAACGCCGACGGCAAAGACGACAAAACTGATAAAACGTGGCATCGGTTGAGGGACGGTGGGGTAACCGGGGGAGCTAAAATCTACGGCCGTCGCTTTCGGCGGCCAAGTCACCCCTGTCTGTATACAATCTGTGCGCGCAGGCTTGGCGACCGTTCGAGGCGCTCAGCCCAACTCATAATACAACACCCCGTCGGCCGCATCCGCGGCGAAGAACAACGCGCGGTCGCCCTCGCGGTGCAGCGCAACCGATGTCCGCGTGCCGTCGCGACTTACCCGCGTGCAGGTCTTCGGCGAGGAGCCCGCTTCCAACGGCACGGCCACCGCCATCGCGCTGTTCGCCGTGACGCGAATTTTGTCCGCATAAGTGACAAACACGCGCCTCAACAACGACATCGCCCGCAGGCGTCCTTCCGCATCGCGGCGTTCAAACCGCTCCGCCTCCACATCGATCGTGATCCGGTCGTCCGCATGCAGCGGCGCGTGCGCGTAAGTCGCCCACACCGAGGCCATGCGGTTGATCTCGGCGTCGCCGAACGCCACGTCGCCCACTTCCGTGCCGTCGAGGTAATAGCTCACCGGCGCGCCGAACACGGACGCCACAAACGGATACTCGCGCAGTTTCGACAACGCCGCCGGCCACCCGTCCACATCGATGGCCACGCCGGGCATGAGGCGGTTGACCAGCCCTGCGCGATGATACCACGCGGTCGCGTCCGTCATGTTGAAGAGGTCGTTGAGCCGCACCGCGCTCGTGTAAGGCTGCAAGTAACACTCGACGCCGTTCACGGTAAGAAACACGTCGGGCTTGATCGCGGTGGCCTCGGCGTGGATGAACTCGACGACGCGTTTGCACATGAGGTTGCCCGCGCCCCACGAGGGGTCGTGAAACACCACGTCGCGCGACGGCGGATGCGCGTAGGTCATGTCGATCTTGAAACCGTCTGCATTGAGATCGACGAGGAAGTGCCGGATGAGCGTGCGCTGGTGCTCGCGCAGTTCGGGATGCGTCCAGTCGTAGTGGTGTTTGTTTTTCCAGTCTCCCGTCTCGTCGAGGAGCGTGCCGTCGGGACGATGCAGAATCCACTCGGGATGCTCGGCCACGGACGCCGCCTGTTTTGCCACCCAGAACGGTGTATACCACAGGATCACGCGAAAATTCCGGCGCTTCAATTCGGCGATCAGTTCACGAAACGCGTCCACCGTCGCATACAACTCGGGACGCAGGCGGAAATCGCCCATGCAAAGGAAATACCCGTCATCGATGATGAAGTTCACCTCGCCGTCGTAAAACGTGCGGATCTTGTCCGCCCACGCGAGGATGCGCTCGCGCGTGAGGCTCGCGTCCTTGTGCACGCCGTGGAGGCCGAGACGGCATTGGTCGCCCCACGTGCAATAGAGCGGATTGTGCCACCACGCCGGCTGCCGCTTGTCATCGACGACGAGCCCGAGTTCGCGCGCATGCTTCAGATGGCGGTCGAGTGAATCGATCTTCGATGCCACACCGAGATCGATGTAAACCCGAGGCATGCGGTTGCCGTCACACGCGGCGACATGGTGCAGGAAGTCGATGCGCAGCGTGCGATCTTTGAGCGCAAATTGAACCGCATCGGACGGCAGGCACTCGGGAATCGAAAACGAAAAGCCCGCTCCGTCCGCCGCGCCGAAGCCGATCACGTGCGGCTGGGGGGCGAGCATCCACAATTCTTCCTTTAACCCGAGTCGCTGACGCATCGCCGCCTGGTTGGTCAGCGTGAACACGCGGTTCTGCGCCATCGGAAACGTGCCGTGATTCGCATCGGTGATAAACGCATGCGCATGGCTTGCCGCGATGCGCGAACCGACAAAATAAGCCACGTCGCACGCCGGACCAAACGGTCCCGTGAGCTCCACGCACACCGACGAGCCACCGCGGGTGATTTTCACGATGACCTCCGGATCATCCGTCATGCCGAGCCAACCGTCTGCGGTCGTGGCGACCGCAGTCACGGACCACGTTTTGGCACCGGCCTGAAAGTTCAGCGACAGGTCGGCCAGGCGCGCACCGTCCGCGCCCGTGATGGCGATACCCGAAGCCGAAACCGTGACGTAAGGAGAGGTGTTCAACATGTAAAAGAGTCTTCAATGAGCCTTCCCGCCCTCGGCGAGGAGACGCACGCAATGCATACGGCTTAATTTCCGGCAGGTTTGGCGAGCGTGACCATGCTCCAGCCGGAGGACTCGGTGAATTCGCGCACAGTGAAGCACCACACGACCGCTTTCTTGCCGGCCAGA
>JBEVND010000051.1:0-4317 GCA_040508285.1 Rariglobus sp.
CGGCCACGTGAAATCTGCGCGCAGTTTAGTTAACTCCGCCACCACCTTCGTCACCTGAGCGGTGAAGTACCAAAGCTGCCAGCGATACTCGTCTTTGATTTTCTCGATGGGCGAAGGTGACGGACCGCGCAACTCCACCCGGCCCGCGAGTTCTTTCTCCACGTGCTTCGCCCACTGTTCGGTGAAAAACTTCACCTTTTCCTCACTCGGCCCGCGAAACAAATGATGGATCAGATGGCGATAGGGCGGATACCGAAAATCCTTCCGCATCTTCAGTTCACTCGCGGCAAAACCTTCGAAATCCGCGTGGCGTGAGAACTGGATCGCCTCCGCCTGCGGAGTAAACGTTTGCACCACGACTTCACCGGCACGATCGCCGCGCCCCGCGCGACCGGCAACCTGCACGAGCAGCTGAAACGTGCGTTCGTTGGCTCGAAAATCCGGGATGTGCATCGAGATGTCCGCATCGATCAGACCCACTAGCGTCACATTAGGAAAATCGAGCCCTTTTGCGATCATCTGCGTGCCGATGAGCACGTCGATCTTGCCGGCGCGAAAGTCAGAAAGGATTTCGCGAAACCGATTCTTTTTGGACATCGTGTCTGTATCCATTCGCTCAAGACGCGCCTTGGGCAGCACGCGACGAACGGCTTCCTCCACGCGCTGCGTGCCCATTCCCTTCCAACGAATTTCAGGCGCACCACACGACGGACAACGCGCCGGGGCCTGCGACTCCTGCCCGCACAAATGACAACGCAGTCGCTCATCGGAGCGGTGATAGGTCATCGTGATGCTGCAATGCGGACACTCCTCGACATGCCCGCACTTGATACACTGCATCGACGAGGAATAGCCGCGACGATTGATAAAAAGAATCGTCTGCTCGCGTTTCTCGAAACGCGCGTGCATCGCGTCGACGAGCTTTCGTGAAAGCGAGGTGAACCCACGCTGTCGCAGAATCTCGATACGCATATCCACGATGTCGATATGCGGCAGCTTACGGGCATCGACGCGCTCCGGCAGACCGATCAACCGGTATTTTCCTGCCTGCGCATTGGCAAAACTCTCCAATGACGGCGTAGCCGAGCCGAGCAGGCACAGCGCGTTGTTGAGCTTGGCACGCATCACCGCGACGTCGCGGCCGTGATAACGGGGCGTCTCGTCCTGCTTGTAGGCAGGCTCATGCTCCTCATCGACGACGATGAGCTTCAAATCCTGCACGGGCGCAAAGATCGCCGAGCGCGCGCCCACGACCACCTTTGCCTCGCCCGTCGCAAGCGACGTCCATCCATCGAGTCGTTCTCCCTCGCTCAAATGGCTGTGCCAAACCACGCACTTTTGCCCCGGCGCGATCGCTTCCAAACGTCCCCGCAACCGGGCGACGGTCTGCGGAGTGAGCGCCACCTCGGGAACCAGAAAAATCACGCCACCGCCTGCTGCGAGCGCGTCGTGGATGGCGCGCAGGTAAACTTCAGTCTTCCCCGAACCCGTGACGCCGTGGAGCAACGTCACGACAAATTTATTTTCGGCCAGCGTCGCGGCCACGGCATCGACTGCGGCTTGTTGCCCGGGGTTGAGCCGATGCGGTTGCGAGGCCACCACTTCCCCGGTCGACCAGTTGTCGGCGTAGGCGACGCGCTCGACTTTGCGAGATTCCTCAGTGACTAAACCGCGTTTCACCAACGCCGAGACGGCGGCCGACGTCAGGTGCAACCGATGCAGCACAAGCGCCTTCTGCTGCGGTTTAAATTGTTGGGCCAAAAACTGGTAAAGCTTGGCTTGGGCAGGCGCACGCTTGGCCAAAGCCGCAAGTTCATCCTCGGGCAACTGCCGCGTCACCGAAAGCAGTTTCTCCTGCTTGATGTTGGCGGCATTTCGAACCGCCGCCGGCATCATCGCCTCGATGATCGCATCGTGCTTGGCCGCGTAGTAACTCGACATCCATCTCGCGAGCGCCATCAGGTCGGGCGGCAATGCGGGAAACGGGTAAACGACATCGGCGAGCGATTTGAGCCGCTCGATGGGAAAATCGATCGGCGCGCCCATTTCGCCTACAATTCCCAAGTGCAGGCGGTTCATGATCGGAATCCGCACCAGCGAACCGACGGCGACCTGCGCGCGAAGCATCTCCGGCACTTTGTAGTGCAGAAGTTTGTCGAAGCCCGCGAGGGGATGCACGCCAACCGTCATAAGGGTGGTTGATGAAGGCCACGCCAAGGCCCTGCAAGCGTCGTGACCGGCAATTTTCGGGTCCCGACGAACCAGTTGACAGTCCCCTCCCCGCCACCGACATTTTTCATGTGAGCAACGACGCGGCCCGTGATAAATTCAGAGATTACCTAGCCACCAAAGGTCTTCGCATGACCAATCAGCGCCTCGCGATCTTCGAGGCAGCCTTTGGGCGACAGGAACATTTTACGGCCGAAGAGCTTCTCGATCACGCCCGTGCGATCGACGATTCTGTTTCCCGCGCAACCGTTTACCGCACGTTGCCTATTATGACCGAAAGCGCCTTGCTGCGTGAGGTCGATATCGGGACCAACCTGAAGTATTACCTGCCCAACGTGAACAACACGGCGCAAGTCGCGCAGGTGATCTGCGTGGATTGCGATAAGATCTTCGAGATCAGCGCCCCGTTCATGGAATGGTATGGCAACACCGTTTCCACCAAGCTCGGCCTCACACCCGTCACCCAGCGCCTCCAGGTGAGCGCTCATTGCAACGCCCTCAAGGAAGCGGGCACCTGCAAAAACCACTCTTAAGCCCACATGGCCCGGAAAGAAGATCCCGCCTTCGACATCGCCTTCTACGAATCCGTGCTCAAGCGCGAGCCCGGTTACGAAGACGTGATCGAACTGCTGGGCGGTCTCTACACCAAGACCGGGCGCATTTCCGATGGTCTCAAGATGGACCGAAAGCTCGTCAAGCTACAGCCCGACAACGCCACCGCCCGCTACAATCTTGCGTGCAGCCTCGCGTTATCCAAACGCAAAGCTGACGCCCTCCGCGCCCTGCTCGAAGCCGTCGATCTCGGCTACACCGACTATGATTGGATGGCCCAGGATCCCGATCTGGAGAGCCTGAAAAACGCCGGCGAATTCAAACTCCTTCTCGCCAAGCTCAAGCCCCACAGTTGAGCCGTAGTGTCCGCCTCGCCCGTGCTCATTGATGGAAATGGGATTGGCATTCGACATTCACCCAACGTCATTCGTCTTTTCGTTCCGACCATGCCCGCTCTCGACTACGAACCGCTCGTCCTCTCGCCCCGCATCAGTCCGCCTAAGCTGACGCCAATCCAGGAGGAAATCCTCGCGCTCAAACGCGAACGCAACGCGGTCATCCTCGCGCACAACTACCAGATCGAAGCGATCCAACAGGTCGCCGACTACGTGGGTGATTCCCTTGGCCTTTCCTACCAGGCACAGTCCGCCAAGGCCGACGTCATTCTTTTCTGCGGCGTGCACTTCATGGCCGAGACCGCGAAGATCGTTAACCCGGCGCGCACGGTCCTCTTGCCGGACATTGACGCCGGTTGTTCGCTCTCTGACTCCTGCCCTGCCGAGCGGCTTGCCGCCTATAAACAAGCCAATCCCGGCGTTTATGTCGTCGCCTACATCAACTGCTCGGCCGGTGTAAAAGCCCTGAGCGACGTGATCGTCACCAGCGGCAACGCCGTAAAGATCGTCAACCAGATCCCCGCCGACAAAGATATCCTCTTCGTCCCCGACCAAAACCTCGGCCAGTGGGTCTCGCAACAAACCGGCCGCAAGATGCGTTTGTGGCCAGGAAGCTGTTACGCGCACGTGATGTTCACCACGCAGGCCGTCGAAAAGGTGCGCGCCAAATTCCCCAATGCGCCCGTCGTCGCCCACCCCGAGTGCACGCAGGCCGTTCGCGATCTCGCCGACGAAGTGTGCTCCACCGAACTCATGGTGAAATTCGCCAAGGAATCTCCCGCCAACGAAATCATCGTCGTCACCGAAAGCGGCATGCTTCATCGCCTGCGCAAAGAAGTTCCTCACAAGACCTTCATCGCAGGGCCGACCGACAGCTGCGCCTGCAACGATTGCCGCTTCATGAAAATGAACACCATCGAGAAAGTGCGCGATGCGCTCAAAACGCTCTCGCCCGAGATCGACGTGCCCGAGGCGATTCGCACTGCGGCGCTCGTTCCTATCCAGCGAATGCTCGACTGGAGCAAACGCTAAACTCTCCGCTTCCGGCCCGCCGTCCGTTTAGCGCAGGCCAAACACAAGTTGCAGCATCGTCTGCAAATCGCGACCGGGCGTGTATTCACCGCGTCGCGACACGGCGATG
>JBEVND010000067.1:0-4888 GCA_040508285.1 Rariglobus sp.
TCGAGCAACTTGCCGGTGAAGGATTCGTGCGTCAATGACTTTTCTTCCCCAAGCACACCGGGAATCAAACGCGCAAGTGCATCGATCACCACGGCGGCCGGAAGCGTTCCGTTTGTAAGCACGTAATCGCCGATGCTCACTTCTTGATCGATGACCTTTTCGCGAATGCGCTGATCGATGCCCTCGTAATGACCGCTGAGGAGGATCAAATGCGTTTCCTTCGCGAGTTCACCCGCGAGTTTTTGCGAATAAGGCACCCCGTCGGGCGTAAGATAAATGCGGCGGCAACCGGGTGTCTGCAATTGCTCGATCGCGGCGAACACCGGCTCCGGTTTCATGACCATCCCCGCCCCGCCACCAAACGGACGGTCATCGGCGTTCTTGTGTTTGCTCAACGCCCAGTCCCGGACGTCGTGAACCTTCACGGTCAACAAACCGCTTTCAATGCCTTTGCCCAAAATACTCTCGACCAAAAAGCCGTCGAGCATCCGAGGAAAAAGCGTAAGAACATCGATATGGAGAGGCATGGTTTAAATTCTTTCCCGGTCCCGCTAATCATTCTCGTTCGTCGAAAAATCAGGCGGAGCGAATCGAACGGCCAGGAGAATGAAGAAAAATCGGGCTGAGAGGCGGAAAAGTCGGCGGACGACGGCAAAAAAAATCGCCCTAGCCACGAAGGCTGGGCGATTTGAAAGCGATTTCGAAGGAAACCTTAGGCGACGGGGGTCGCGGCGGCAGCCTTGCGAGCCTTCTTGATGAGCGAGAGGGCGGTGTCGGTAGGAGTCGCACCCTTGCTGATCCAGTATTCGGCGCGAGCGACATCCAGCTTAAGGGAGTCGTTCTTGGCGCGGGGGTTATGCGTGCCGAGGGTTTCGACAGCGGCGCCATCACGACGCGAACGGGCTTCGGCGACGACCACGTGATAAACCGGGTTGTGCGTGGAGCCGATGCGGGAGAGACGGATTTTGAGTGCCATGAGAGTGTAGGACGGACTGGTTCTTTAGTTGAAAAGCCGTGGAATCCACCGAACGGCGGAAGTGATGTCAAGCTGCCATTTCTGGGGATAATCTTCAGAAAGGGGAAACAGGCCTTGACCCCTCCCCCACCCGGCTTGAACGTGCGCCCTCTTATGCTCAAAGCTGGCATCGTCGGACTGCCCAACGTAGGCAAGTCTACTCTCTTCAACGCACTCACTCGCTCCCGCAAGGCGGAAGCGGCCAACTATCCGTTCTGCACGATCGATCCGAACGTGGGCGTGGTGGTGGTTCCCGACGAGCGCGCCTATGTGCTGAAGGGCATCGCCAAAACCAACGTGGTCGTGCCGGCCGCCATCGAGTTTGTGGACATCGCCGGCCTTGTCGCCGGTGCAAGCAAGGGCGAAGGCTTGGGCAATAAGTTTCTCGCGAACATCCGTGAAACTGACGCGATCGTGCACGTGGTGCGTTGCTTTGTTGATGACGACATCATCCACACCATGGGTGCGGTTGATCCCGTTCGTGACATTGAAGTCATCACCACGGAACTCGTCTTGGCCGACCTTGACGCCGTCGAGAAACGTCTCGGCAAAACCCAGAAGCTCGCCAAAGCGGGCGACAAGGATGCCGTGGCCGAGTTCGCGCTCCTCGAGCGTCTCGTCCCCCACCTCAACCAAGGCAAGCCGGCCAACGTTCTTCCCGACACGACCGACGACGAGAAGAAGTTGCTCCAACTTTTCCAGCTGCTTAGCGCCAAGCCCGTGATCTATGCGTGCAATGTTGCCGAGGGCGATCTCGCCACCGCCGAGGAAAATCCGTTCGTCAAACAGGTCGCCGCGTTCGTGAAGGCGCACCATGACGCCGCCTATGTGCCGATCAGCGCGCACATCGAGGCCGAATTGATCGATCTGTCGGCCGAGGAAGCCAAGGAGTTCTTGAAGGATCTGGGCGTGAGCGACTCGGGCGTCTCGCAGCTGATCAAGGGCACCTACGGATTACTCGGCTTGCAGACCTATTTCACCGCCGGTGAAAAAGAAGTGCGCTGCTGGACGATCAAGAAGGGCTGGAAGGCCCCGCAGGCAGCCGGAGTTATCCATACCGATTTCGAGAAGGGTTTCATCAAGGCCGAGGTTGTCGCTTATGACGATCTCACCCGCCTTGGCAGCACGGCCGCGGCTCGTGACGCTGGGAAATACCGCATCGAAGGTAAGGAATATGTCTTTCAGGACGGCGACGTCGTGTTGTTTCGGTTTAATAACTGAGCACGCGACGGCCAACCGTCCTGTTCTGTTATGCGCGCAAAAAAATGCGCGGCCCCCCGGGATGGGGGTCGCGCCTTTTTAGCGTCCGGATGCCTCTTATCTGAGCGGGAATAAAAAAAGGCCTCACGCGAAGTGAGGCCTCGTCATTGGCTCAGATAACTCGGCTCGATCAGACGACGGTTCCGGCGGGAACGATCACGCCCTTCGGCACAACCAACACGCCGTCGCGGATAATGATGCCATGCGGGTAATCGCCATCGGGTTTACCGGTAGGTGAGAGCTTCACGTTGTCACCAATACGGGCGTTTTTATCGATGATCGTGTGCTCGATATAACAGTTGTTACCGACGCCGATGCTGAAGATTCCCTTGGAGGCGTTGTCGGCCTGCTGCTCGGGCGTTTCGTAGTAGTCGGCGCCCATCATCACGACGTTGGAAAGATGGGTTCCCTCGCCCACAAAGGAGCGAATACCCAGCACGCAACGCGTGAGCTTCGAGTCGGTGATGATCGAACCATCGCCGATGACGACGTGATCGATGTCGCACTTGTTAAGCTTCGACGCAGGCAGGTAACGGTCCTGTGTGTAGATCGGCGCGGTCGGATCAAAGAAGTTGAACGGAGGAAGCGGATCGGAGAGCGCGAGGTTCGGGTCGAAGAACGCCTTCACCGTGCCGATGTCCTCCCAGTAACCTTCGAAAATGTGAGCGAAGAGACGCTTCTTGCCGAGCAGGCTCGGGATGACTTCTTTGCCGAAGTCGGTCATGCTGTTATCAAGCGCCTCGGCCAAAACTTGGCGGTTGAAAACATAAATACCCATTGAGGCCAGACAGTGTTTCTCGCCCGTGGCCGAGTGCAGCGTGGACTCCAGTTTTTCACTGAGCGTCAGCGCATTGATGATCGCAGGATCCTTGGGCTTCTCGACGAATTCAGAGATCGAAAGATCGTCGTTCACCTTCATCAGACCAAGGCCTTCAACCTTAGAAACCGGGAAAGGAATGGCTGCGAGACTCACGTCCGCCTTGCTGGCGATGTGGTCGGCGATGATCTTCCGGAAATCCATCCGGTAGAGCTGGTCACCCGAAAGGATGAGCACGAGGTCGTGCGGGAAGCTGCGGAAGTGTTGAAGATTACGACGAACGGCGTCGGCGGTGCCTTGATACCAGTTGGCGTTTTTCTCGGTCTGCTCGGCCGAAAGAATGTCCACGAAGCCACCACCGAACGGGTCGAAATGATACGTGTTCTGCGTGTGGCGGTGCAGTGAAGCCGTGTGGAACTGCGTAAGCAGAAAGATGCGGTTGATGTCGGAGTTAATGCAGTTGCTGATCGGAATATCGACGAGGCGATATTTACCGGCGAGAGGAACCGCCGGTTTGCACCGTTCTGCAGTCAAAGGATAAAGACGGGTTCCGCGCCCGCCGCCCATGACCACTGCCAAGACTTGTTTCTGCGTGCTCATACGAGTTGATAAAGAGAGGATGGGATATGTGGGGTATTACCTTGCGCCACGTTTGAAGCGGCCCGTAAATTCGCGAGCTTAAATCGGTAAAAATTTATGTGTGGAATCGTAGGCTACGTTGGTCGTCAAAAAGCATCCCCCATTCTGCTCGAAGGCCTGAAACGCCTGGAGTATCGGGGCTATGACTCCGCGGGCATCGCGGTGCAACAGGACGGGAAGATCGATGTGACGAAGAAGGTCGGCCGCGTGGACAACCTCGTCAAAGAGGTCGCCAAGCACCGCCTCACCGGCACGACCGGCATCTGCCACACCCGCTGGGCCACCCACGGCGGAGTCACCGAGGAAAACGCCCACCCGCACCTGAGCAGCGACGGCATGATCGCCCTCGTGCACAACGGCGTGATCGAGAACTACTCCGCGATCAAAAAATTTCTGAGCACCAAGGGCTACACGTTCAAATCGGAGACGGACACCGAGGTGCTGTCCAACCTCGTCGCCTATCACTACGCGAAGGAACCCGCCGCTCCTGCCGGCGAAAGTCGTTTCCTGCACGCCGTCCGCAAAACCCTGCGTCACGTCGAAGGCACCTACGGTATCGCGGTCCTTTGTAATGATTCCGTCGGCGAGATCGTTGCCGCCCGCAAGGGCTCCCCGCTGATCCTCGGTGTAGGTGAAAACGAATACCTGCTCGCCTCCGACGTCTCCGCGCTCGTCAGCCGCACGCAAAACGTCGTCTACCTGAAAGACGGCGAAGTCGTTCACGTCACGGGAAAACAATTTTCCATCACCACCCTCGACATGGAAGACGTGTCGCCGGTCGTCGATAAAGTCACCTGGGCCATCGATGCGGCCGAGCTCAACGGCTACGCCCACTTCATGGAAAAGGAAATTTTCGAGCAGCCCGCCGCGCTCGAAAACTCCATGCGTGGCCGTTTCTCCGAAGACGGCTCGACCGCCAAGTTCGGCGGTCTGAATCTCGGTCCAGTGGACTTCCGCCAGATCGACCGTTTTGCGTTTCTCGGTTGCGGCACCGCCTGGCACTCGTGCTTGGTCGCCGAGCATCTCATCGAGCGGTTCGCCCGCGTGCCCGTTGAGGTCGATTACGCCTCCGAGTTCCGTTATCGCAACGCCCCGCTCTCCGGCAACCCGCTCTTCTTCGTGATGAGCCAGTCGGGCGAAACCATCGACACCCTCGG
>JBEVND010000074.1:0-5050 GCA_040508285.1 Rariglobus sp.
TCCATCGCGAACACGCCGTCGCCGAGGTCGACGTTGGCCGTCTCGCCGGTTTTTACCGCCAGCAGGCGTTGGTGCGCCACGGAATCGGGACGGAGAATCTCCTCCACATAAGCCAGCGTCCGTTGAAACGAAGGACTGCTGGCAAGTTGCGCGCGAACCGTGGCGAGAGAACCAAAGAGGGCCATATGTTGCCCCGACTCCAACCGCCCGCCCCTTCCACTGGCAAGAATCGAAACGACGAACCGTTCAACGCGTCGACTCAACCGTCGGCGTGGCAAACATCAACGCCTCCAACTTTACGTTGGGCTCGATGCGATCGATCACCGTTTCGTGCAAACGCTTCCCATCACGGTAAGCCGAGAGACGATGCGGCAACAACACGCCCGCCACGGCGCGGAAATCCCCATAATCCGTGCGCAGCGTCATCTCGCCGCCCGGGCGACGGCGGATCACATCGCGCCGCACGATCAGATAAGACGCCGGATCGAGATAAACGTAGGAAATCTGCGTGAAGTTTTGCGTCACCATGATCTTCAGCAGATCGCGTCCATCGACCTTCATTTCGCCCACGTAATCCAACGCGATCTTGCGGTCTTTGCCGGCGAGCAACGGGTCGTCGAACTCGGCCTCGGTTTTAAAGTCCTCGGCACTGTCGCCGGTCAGCAACGTGATGCGCTTCGTCTCCGAATCCGCGCTCCAGGGCCCTTCGTCGCCGCCGCCCCAAGCCTGCGTGATCACGCGGGTTTTCGACGCCAACTCCGTGCGAACCTGACTCGGACGTCCGGCCCAGAGTGTGAAATGGAGATCCCCGCGGGCGTTGCGCGTGATACCGGTGGCGCGCAGCGTTTTCAGCGCCTGCACATTTTCCGAACCCCCGACGGCCTCGGTGTGGATACGGGCAAGATCCTGTGCGAAGTCCGCACGCACCAGCGTGGTCAACACACAGAGAAGCAACAGCAAGCGCACGGGGTAAATCATCCGCCCATCCCAACGCTCCCCGCTGCCTACCTCAAGCTCGCAGGCGTTTCCGCTGGCGCCTGCCGCCGCGGTGCGGTTAGAGCTTCACCTATGGCAATGGAGTTCGGCTGGTGGGACAAAAGCCCCGAAGAGGGCAAATTTCAGGTTTTGGTGCGCATTCACGGCGGTAAGGCCGAGTGGACGCGTCACCAAGGTCACAACACCGGCTGGGATCCTCACCAGCCCGATGCCGATGATTGGGAGCGCCTGATCGGCGAAGCCCAGCGTCGCGTTCCTCGCCGTCTCATCTCGCCCAAACAGTTTGCCGAGATCGAGGCCATGCGCACCAAAGCGCTACGCTAGTCCTCGGCGCCCATGCGCATCCTGTTCCTGTTGTTCCGCACTTCGCGCTGGGACGCGCTGGCCGGCATCCTCGCCGGCACGATCGTGGGACTGGCAACCAGCGGCTTTGCGTGGACGCTGCAAACCGTGATCGCCCGCCGCGGCGAAAACTGGAGCGCGTATGCCTGGGCGTTTGCCGGCTGCTGGCTCGCCTACGGTGCAGGCGCGGTGCTGGCGGACAATCGTATCACCCGCGTCGCACAACGCGCCGTCCGTGAGCTGCGCCTGTCGATCAGCCGGCGGATTCTTAACGTGCCGCTGCCCTTGCTCGAGCGGGAACAGCACCGTGTATTCCCGGTGCTCGTCGAGGACATCACCGCCATTTCGCGCGCCGCCGAGTGCGTGCCGTCCGCCATCTCCGGCGTATTCACCGTGGTGGGCTGTTTCGTGTTGCTCACCGTGATTTCCTGGCCGCTGGCTGTCGCCGGCGTGGTGCTGGGCCTTGTCACGCTGGGCGGTTACGTGCTGCCGCTTCACAGGTTTGAGCGTCACCTCGTTCGCTGGCGCGCGGACTGGGACAACGTCAACAAGCTCCTCCAAACCATCGTGCGCGGGCACAAGGAACTTCTCCTCGATGACCGCAAGCGCTCATCCTTTTTCGACCGCCACCTTGAGCCTCTTTGCCGTCGCCAGGAAACCGAACTTATCCGCGCCAACACGTGGGAAACCTTGGTCAAACGCTGGGGCGAACTCCTTCTCCTTCTCGGCGTCGGCCTGCTGCTGTTCACGTTGCCGCTTCACGGTTGGGCCACCTACGAGGAATTCGGACGCTTCTTGTTCGTCTCCCTGTTCATGCTCGCGCCGCTGGCCGGCATCGTCGGTTTCAGCACCCAGCTTAGTCGCGTGAACCTTGCGCTCGACCGCGCTGCCCAGATCGGCGTCGTGCTGACCGAAGGTTCTCCTGCGAAAACCGCCCTCACCTCCCTCGCGCCTCCGCCACCCCCGCCCGCGTCATCCGTGCGTTTCGGTCTGCGCGAGGTCACTTATCGCCACGCGCGTGATGATGAAGCGCCCTTCGACCTTGGCCCGGTGTCGCTGGACTTCGACCGCCCCGAAATCGTTTTCATCGCCGGTGGCAATGGCAGCGGAAAGACCACGCTACTCAAACTACTCTGCGGGCTTTACCCGCCGCTCCACGGGCACGTTTACACCGAAGCCGGCCCGCTCGACACCGCCTCATTTGCCGATCATCGCCGCCGCTTTGGCGTGATCTTCTCCGACTTTTTCCTCTTCGATGGACTGCTCGGCTACGAAGCCGCTTCCGCGAGCGAAGCCACCCGATTGTTGCGGGAAGTGCATCTCAACCCGCTCGTATCGATCGATGCCCAAGGCAGGTTTTCCTCCACGAAGCTTTCTCAAGGTCAGGGTAAACGCCTCGCGCTCGTCGCCAGTCTGCTCGAAGACAAACCCGTTTACATCTTCGACGAATGGGCGGCGGACCAGGACCCCGAGTTCCGCCGCTGGTTCTATGAACGCACTTTGCCGGAGTTGCGCGCCCGCGGAAAACTCGTGATCGCCATCAGCCACGACGACGCGTTCTACCCAACCGCCGACCGCATCGTGCGCCTGTCCGAAGGCCGCATCGCTTCCGACACGCGGCAAACCTCGACTGTGTCGTGATCGCGAAGGCTCTCCGTCGTTTTCACGCCACGTTTCTCTCCGGCTGGTGGCGTTGGCCAAAGGAACATTACCACGTGTTTGCCGGCCCGCAGGACGGCCCGTTTCAACACGTGCGCTCCCCGTTCGGCAGCTACTTTGCGGACCCGTTTGTCTGGACGCATCAAGGCGAGCCCTGGCTATTCGTTGAACAATTTCTCCATAACCAAAACCGCGGACGCCTCGTCGCCCGCCGTCTCTCCGGCGGACCGCTCCTTCCCATCGATCTCGTTGATTTTGGCCACGCGTCGTTCCCCTGCGTGTTCGAGGCGGACGGACAACTTTTCCTCATCCCCGAGACCTGCAACACCGGCACCATCGACCTCTACACGTGCGAGCGTTTTCCCGACCGCTGGCGGCACGTTCGCCGTCTCGCCGCTAACATCGACGCCGCCGATACCGCACCGCTCCACCACGCCGGGCGCTGGTGGTTCATCACGTCCGTCCGAGGCTCATCCACCGACGGCGGACACCGCGCCCTCGCCATCTACCACACGAGCGACCTTCTCCACGGCGACTGGATCGCCCACCCCGTCAACGCCGAACGCCGCCACGTCGAGTCGCCGTATTCATCCGGACGCAACGCCGGCGCGATCATCACGCTCGCCGACGGACAACTTATCCGGCCGATCCATTCCAGCGCCCGTTACTATGGCGAAAACCTCCGCTGGACCCGCATCGACGAACTCACGCCTGACATGTTTAACGAGACGCTCCTCGACAACGCTCCCGCCGAGTTCGCCGCCCTGCCGCGCATTCCGATGCATCACGTCTCGACGCACGACGGCTGGATTGCCTGCGACACCCGCAGTCGTATTCCCTTCGGCCTCAAACCGCCCGTGGATTCAGCCACCGCCAGTGCCGGCCGAACACGCTGAACACCGTCCCCGTGTTCCTCGCCGTGCGGGCAATGAGATAAATTCCCGCCACTGTCAGGCCCACCGTGGCGAAGCCCGTCACTGCTCCCGCCGCCACCACCACCGGCGCCACCCAGTCCGGCTGCGGACGCTTCGTGCCGCGCAGGTGCCCCGCGATCACCCGGCCCGTAAAATCCGCCCCGTGCAGCGTCATCACGCCCGCGGTCAGCCACCACGGTCCCTCCACATATAAACAAACCGCGCCCAACCCTAACCCGCTCAACGCATACCAGGCCAGTCCCGCCGGCAGCCGCCCGATGCGTCGCACACACGCCAACGCCGTCATCACGCTGCCGGCCGCACCCGCGATCATCACGCATTCAAACACCGAGAACCCGCCCGCGAGCGGCGCATGCCACCACGCCATCGCACCGCTCCAGCACCAGCTCGCGAAGAACCCAAACGTCAGCAGCATCCCCTCGAGCGGCCCGATCAATCCGAAGAACAACTCCCCGCGTTCCCGCTCCTCCGCCATCGTCGCCGCACCCGCCAATAAAACCGCGCCCAACACCCCGATCATCAGCGGCGACTCTACGCGGCCGGCGATGAGGAACATCACCACGACCGAAATCGCGCCGTGAAAAATATCCGTGTAGTGGTCCAGATATTCGCCCAGCGGACTGCTTGTTCCCGTGCGCCGCGAATGCATCCCGTCCGCATGATCGTAGATCACATAACCCGCCATCAACGCCACGCACCAACCCGCCAGCGCCGCCGGCTCCGTTGAAAACGCCGTCACCGCCAGCATGACCCACATGCACGCCGACGACCCGAGCGTGAGCATGTTCGCCGGCACCGCCCGCGGCATCCAAATCACAAACCACCGCACAAAATAGCGGCAAAACGGCCGCACCAACACCGAGCGATCTTCGCAGGTGTAGCTGTAGGCCGGAGGCTCGGGATTCATGTAAAGGAAGGGGGACGAATTACTGAGCGCATGTCGCCACCATAATCACTCGCCGGTGGCCTGGGCTATTTTCCGCCGACGAAACATCCGCACACCAATCAGCAGCGCCACCAATACGCCGGCACCCGTGATCACCTGCGTAAATTGTCCGTTCATGATCCCATGGCCCAACATCACTCCACCGCACACCCACGGCAGGGCGACCAGCGTC
>JBEVND010000083.1:0-8300 GCA_040508285.1 Rariglobus sp.
TCCGACCCGAGCGAGGCCAAAAGGATGCACGCCAGCGGGAAAATTCCCGAAATTAGCAGGTGCATTTACCGTTGGCGGCGACCCGGGTCGGTTAGAGGGAATCGAGATCTTTGAGGATCTCGCGAGGGCTGGAACCGTTTTCGGGACCGACGATGCCCTTGTCCTCCATGAGGTCCATGATGCGGGCGGCGCGGTTGTAGCCGATGCGCAGACGGCGCTGGATCATGGACGTCGAGGCGCGCTTGGTGGAGCGGATCACGTCGAGGGCTTGGTTGAACAACTCCTCGTCGTCGCCCATGTCGCTGTCGCCCGCGCTGGCACCGTCTTCGTCTTCTTCGCCGGATGCATCGCGATCGATCTGCTGCTGGACCGAGGCGGCGTATTGCGGCGGGCCGTTCTTCTTGAGGAATTCGACGACGTCCTGAACTTCCTCGTCGGAAACGAACGCGCCCTGCGCACGGACGAGACGCGAACTGCCGGGAGGCGAGAACAACATGTCACCGCGACCGATGAGCGTCTCGGCGCCTTTGCCATCGAGGATGGTGCGCGAGTCGACTTGGGAGGCGACTTGGAAGGCGATGCGCGAGGGCAAGTTGGCTTTGATGACGCCGGTGATCACATTCACCGAGGGGCGCTGGGTGGCGATGATGAGGTGAATGCCGGCGGCGCGGGCGAGCTGGGCGAGGCGGGCGATGCTCGTCTCGATCTCGGCAGGCGCGACCATCATGAGGTCGGCGAGCTCGTCGATGATCGCGACGATGTAGGGCAGACGCTCGGGGATCTCCAGGCCGTCGTCGGAAGCGAGCGGATCAACGCCTTCAAGCGCCTGTTGATCGCTGGAGGCGAAGTCGGCCGCGGCACCGGCGGCGGGTTTTTTGCGGGTGTTGAAACCCGCGATGTTGCGCACGCCGACCTTGGCGAATTGCTGGTAGCGTTGCTCCATCTCCCCGAGCAGCCACTTGAGGGCGGCGGGCACTTTCTTCGGCTCGGTCACCACGGGGATGAGCATGTGCGGAAGGGTGTTGAATACTTTGAGTTCAACGACCTTCGGGTCGACCATGATGAGGCGGAGATCCTTCGGGCTCTTGCGGTAGACGATCGAGGCGATGATCGAGTTAATACACACCGATTTGCCCGAGCCGGTGGCGCCGGCGATCAGGAGGTGAGGCATCTTCGCGAGGTCGGAGATGAGCGGCTTGCCGGAGACGTCCTTGCCGAGAGCGATCGGAATCTCGGCCTTCGCGGCTGACCAGTCCTCGGATTCGAGAATCTCGCGCATGCCGACGGGCGTCGGGACGCGATTGGGGATTTCGACGCCGACCGCGGCTTTGCCGGGAATCGGCGCGAGGATACGCACCGATTGGGCGCGCATGCCAAGGGCGATGTTCTTATCGAGGCCGGCGATTTTCTCCACGCGCACGCCGGGTGCGGGAACGACCTCGTAGCAGGTGATGACGGGGCCGACGTGAATTTCACCGGGAGAAACCGTCACGCCGAATTCGCCCAGGATGCGCACGAGGTCGGCCATGTTTTTGGCGTATTCGTCATCGGAGCCACCTGCGGCGGTGGGCGCTTGATCCTTGAGCAAGGTGAGCGTGGGGAACTCGTAGTTTTCTTCCACGAGCGGCACGGCGGGCGATTTGGCCTTCTTGGTTTCCTCGGCCTTGACGATGGCGATGGGCGCGAGTTCGCCGGGGATTTTTTCCAGCGGCCCGTCGAGTTTCGACGGAGCGCGATTGATCTTGGGCGCGACGGCCGGCGTGGGCGGAGGCGCATCGACGGCACCGGCGGAGGTGACGGATTTGGGTTCGTCGTCGGTCTTGGGCGCAAACGGGGAGGCGGTGTTGCCAGAGCGGGGAAGCGTGAGTTTTTTCGCGGGAGGCGGTGCGGCAACGGTGGCGGCGACGGGCGCGTTCTTGGCCTCGATTTTGCGTTTTTCGTCGCTGGCTTTGAGTTGCGCGCGGAGGTCGGCTGCCTCGGCGCGGACGGCGGCGCGACGCTCACGCCATGCTTGGAACGAGTGGAGGAGCTTGTCGAATTCCGTGCCGATGTCGCGGACGAGAATAAAGACGAAGCCGAGGATGTAAGTGGTGCCGAGCAGCAGGACGGTGCCGAAAACGCCGAGCGTGTCCTTGAAGATACCTTGATAGATCGCGTTACCGAGCAGGCCGCCGAGGCCTTCGGTGAAGTATTGGGTTTTTCCAAAGCTCTCGACCATGGAGGCCAGCGAACACGCACTCAGGATACAGATGATCATCGCGATCACACGCGTGGCGGCGAACTGCTTGGCGTTGCGCAACGCCAGATAGGTCATCCAAAAGAGGAACGGTGGCAGCAGCCAGATGCTCACGCCGATGACGTGAAGGGACCACCAGGTGAATTCGGCGCCAACGCTGCCGACGAGATTGGGCTCGGCCTGGCGGAAATTGGTGCCGGTCTGGCGGCTCTGCTCGGGGGCGAAATCAAGGAATGCGACGGTCACCAGCAGGCCGAACAGCAGACACACACTGGCGGCAATCCACCGCGGGCGGGTGCGCGGTGGCTGGAATGACGGCACGGTGTTTACAGTTGAACTCGCTGGCTTGGGCATGTGTTTTTTGGCCTTCGATGACCGGGTGAATTCCACGGCAACGTCCCTGTCGGTCAAACGCAATATCCCCCTCTTTTCTTTTCACGCTAAACGCAAATTTTACCATGACGTCCTTCCTCCGTTTAAAGCCTCTCTACCAAGATCGTGTCTGGGGTGGTCGCGCACTCGAATGCGCGCTCGGCCGCACGCTCCCGCCGGATCGTCCGATCGGCGAAAGCTGGGAGATCGTCGATCGTCCCGAGGCGCAGTCCGTGGTCAGCGGGGGTGAATTCGACGGCAAAACGCTGCGCGAAGTCATCGCCAACAACACCGCCGCCATCATGGGCCCACAATGGCCGGCCGAACGCCCGTTCCCGATTCTGGTGAAATGGCTCGATTGCAAAGAACGCCTCAGCCTGCAGGTCCACCCGCCTGCCGCAGTGGCGCCCGAGTTGAAGGGCGAACCCAAAACCGAGAACTGGTATATCGCCGCGTGCGAACCGGGCTCGAACCTCATCGTCGGCCTGAAACGCGGCGTGACGCGTGGCCAGTTCGAAAAGGCGTTGGGCGACCTCACGCTTGAGGAATGCGTGCATCGTTTCCCGGTCAAAGCGGGCGATTCGATTCTCGTGCACAGTGGTCAAATCCATGCGATCGACGGCGGTAACCTCATCCTCGAGATCCAGCAAAACTCCGACACGACCTACCGCGTTTACGATTGGGGCCGCGTCGGCCTCGACGGAAAACCGCGCGCGATGCACGTCGATCAATCGCTCAAATCCATCAAGTGGGACGATTTCGAGCCCGAGCCCGTGCGCGGCGTGCGTGCGCCTGCGATCATCGCGGATGCCAAGGAGTTCCGCATTCGCCGCGTGCCTTTGGCCGAACGCGCGGAGCTGACGTTTGAAGCGGGCGAACAGCCCCGCATCCTGAGTGTGGTTGAAGGCACGGTCGTCACGCCGGACGGACAAACGCTCACGCGTGGCGATAATGTCATCCTGTTCCAGTCCGTAAAAAATTCATTTATCGCGCAAAGCGACGCACTTGTGCTAGTCACTGAGAACTTTTGATGGCAGCTTATGGCTAGAAGAAGCCATGCGCCTCAAACACTCACGATCCACTCAAGGAGGCGGGGCTCTGATTCAGATCCTCGTTTTCTTGCTGTGTGCGTCGGGGATGGTGGCGATGGGCTGGATGCTCTTATTGCCCGGTCTTTTCACGAGTGTGATTGAGAACCGCACCGGGTTTCCGGCGCGGGTGGATTATTTTTACGCCAATCCCTTTACCGCCGAGGTGCGCCTGCGTGGCTTGGTGATCGTGAATCCGGCTGGCTTCGCCGAGACGGACTTCGTCGAGTTACACCAGTTTACGGCAAAGGCCGATCTGTTTTCCCTCCTCGGTAACAAGCCCGTGCTCGACATGAGCACGCTCGATGTGGCGCGAGTCACGGTCGTTACGAATGCCCGCGGCACGAATAATCTGGATATGATGTATCGCCGTCTCGCGTCGCCCACGAAGACAGCGCCCGGTTCGCGTTCCTCGACCCCTGCGGCTAACGACAACGCTTCGCTCCAGTTCCTCGTTCGCAATCTCGACCTCCGCATCAACGAGGTCGTGGTGAAGGACGAACGTCCGGGCAAAGCGCCGCAACGTGTTCACCAGCTCGCGTTCGAGCGCACGTATCGCAACGTCACGCCCGCGACCAAGTTCAACACCGATTTACCTCCGGCCGTCGCCGATGCCGGCAAACACATTGGCGAAGTCGTGACCGGCGACCTCAAGCGCATCGTGGCCAGCGCCACCCAACCGGTTGAGACCTATGCGTGGGGCGATCGGAAGGAAAAGGCTTCATCCAGCGCCAGGAAACTTGAAGAAAAGCCGAAGCCTTGATTAGGTGGGCGTTTTATGAACGCGCCCGATCAAGAAGCCAACGACTCCCAGACCACTGCCAACGTCGAAAACGCCGCCGCCCAGCCGGCTCCGGCAAGTCCCGCGCCCGAGGCCGCCGCAGTCACGCCCGATCTGAGCGAGCAGTTGTCCGCCGCCAAAAAAGAAGCCGCCGACAACTATGACCGCTACGTCCGCTCGGTGGCCGATCTCGACAACCACCGCCGCCGCACCGTCCGTGAAAAAGACGAGCTGCGCCAGTTTGCCGCCTCCCGCGTGCTCGAAGACCTCCTCCCGGTCATCGACAACCTTGGTCTCGGCCTCGCCGCCGCCAAGGCGCCCAACGCCGATCTCAAGACCTTGGTCGGCGGTATCGCCATGGTTGCCGAGCAGCTCAAAACGTCGCTCGCGAGCCACGGCTTGAAGGAAGTTAACCCGCTCGGTCAGCCCTTTGACCCGAATCTCCACGAGGCGATTTCCCAGCAGCCCAGCGCCGACATCCCCGAAGGCTCCGTCGTTACCGTGGTGCGCGTCGGCTTTACTCTCAATGGCCGCCTCTTGCGCGCCGCCTCCGTGATCGTCTCCACGGGCCCTGCCTCCGAATAAGCGAAAAGCTCGATCCACATGGCCGCCCAACAAGATTACTACGAACTCCTCAGCGTCGAAAAAGGCGCCAACGACGAGGAGTTGAAGAAGGCCTATCGCAAGAAGGCCGTGCAATTCCACCCGGATAAAAATCCGGGTAACAAGGAAGCGGAGGAGATGTTCAAAAAAGTCTCCGAAGCCTACGAAGTCCTCAAAGACCCGCAGAAGCGCGCCGCGTATGATCGCTACGGCCATGCTGCCTTCCAGCAAGGCGGCGGTGCCGGCCCGCGCGGGCCCGGCGGCGGCGGTGGTGGCGGTTTCCACGATCCCTTCGATATCTTCCGCGACGTCTTCAATGGCGGCGGTGGAGGAGGCGGTGGTGGCGGCGGTGGCATTTTCGAGGAAATGTTTGGCGGCGGTGGTGGCGGACGTGGCGGCGATCGCGACGGCGCGGACCTGCGCTACGATCTCGAAATCACCCTCGAAGAAGCCGCGAAGGGACTCGAAAAAGAGATCTCCTTTCGCAAGGCCGTCACGTGCGAGCGTTGCCATGGCAATGGCGCCGAGCCCGGCTCGAAAAAAGTCACCTGCCCGACGTGCAAAGGCCACGGCCAGATCCGTCGCAGCGGCGGCATCATCAGCTTTGCGCAAACGTGCCCGACCTGCGGCGGCACCGGTCAAAAGATCGAGAAACCGTGTAACGCGTGCCGCGGCGAAGGCCGCACGGCGAAAACCACCAAGCTCACCGTTCGCGTTCCTGCGGGCGTCGAGACCGGTTCACGCCTGCGCTCCAGCGGCAACGGCGAAGCCGGCATGGCCGGTGGTCAGGCGGGCGATCTCTACATCGTGATCAACGTCCGCGAACACGAGCTCTTCGAGCGTCACGGCAACGATCTGTTCTGTGAGATCCCGATCAAGTTCACGCTCGCGACGCTCGGCGGCAGCATCGAAGTGCCTACACTCTTCGGCAAAGCTTCGCTGAAAATCCCCACGGGCACGCAAAGCGGCACCACCTTCCGCCTCCGCGGAAAAGGCATGCCATCGCTCCGCGGCGGTTCGGCCGGCGATCAACTCCTGCGCGTGCAGGTCGAGGTGCCGCAGTCGCTCAGCAGCGAGCAAAAGAAGATCCTCGAAGAATTCGCCCGTGTGAGCGGCGATGCCGACGAGCCGATGTCCAAGAGCTTCTTCGAGAAGGCCAAAAAGTTCTTCTAAGCGTCCGTCCTCCTAAAAAATCATGCGCGTCGTCATCCTCGGTTCCGGTCGCGGCTCCAACGCCGAAGCCATCTTGCTTGCGAAACAAGCGGGCAAGCTCGGCCGGGCCGAGGTCGTGCAGATTTATGCCGACAAACCCGACGCGGGCATCCTCGCGCTCGGGCCGCGTTTTGGCGTGCCGGCGACGTTTCTCGACGCCGCGCCCTACAAGACGAAGCTCGATGGTGACGCCGAACAGCACTACATCGCGGCCATCAGTTCCTGCCTGCCCGACCTCATCGTGCTCGCCGGTTTCATGCGCGTGATCAAACCCGGCTTCCTCACCGCGTTTGCCGGCAAGATCATCAACCTTCACCCGAGCTTGCTGCCCAGTTTTCCCGGCCTTGATGGCATCGGGCAGGCGTGGCGCCGCGGCGTGAAAATCGCCGGCTGCACCGTTCACGAAGTCACTCAGGAGGTGGATGGTGGTCCGATCATCGATCAAGCGGCGGTGCGTATTGAAAAGGATGATACGCTCGAAAGCTTCGCTGAGAAAATCCACGCCGCCGAACACGCGTTGCTGCCGGCGGTCATCGCCCGGTTGAGCGAGAAATAAGCGAAGGGTTTAGCCGTCTCCTCTCACGAGAGGCGAGGCCCTGCATCAAGCCTGGCCGAGCAGGATGGTTTTGACGGCGCCGGCGCTGTCGAGGGTCTCGATCGTCTGCACCTGGAGCTGCGCGCCTTGGGCGGCCAGCAACGTGCGAAGGGCATCGAGCGAATCGTGGGTTTCCACGCGGGTCTGGCCCTGCTGGCGATAGGTCACGCGGTAGGAGACTTCGTTGTCTTCCAGCTTGCGGAGTTTGTCCTTCGCGCTCGTCGCAGCGGTGCGGCTGGTGGACTTGCGCTTCACGCGCTGGTCGGACGGCAGCGTGGGGCGGGTGAAGGGAAACGGCTCACCCAACAAAGCCGATGCGGCCCGCTCGATCTCGTGAATGCGCACGAACAGCGCTTCTCGTTCGAGAAGAAACGCGTTGATGCGGATCTGGGAGTCGTCGGACATGACGTGGTTTGAAGTAAGAGCGGCTCTATGCCGCGATCCGGAGGTGCGCAGGGCGCGTCATCGCGGCGAAGAGCCGCGTCTCCGGAGGGAGTGATTAGCTCTCTTCGGAAGCGTCGGCGTCGGAATCGGTGTTCTCTTCGTCGGTGGTGGCCGGCGTAGAGGAACGGGCGGGCTTCTTCGCGGTGCTGGCACCACGGGTGACGGTATCGGCCTTGGGGTCGAAGCCGGCGACGGCGAGCGGGGGCGACGGGAAGGGGAAAACGCCGGTTTCGCCGATGACGTCTTCGACCTGGGTTTCGAGTTCGGCGATGCGCTCGTAGGCGCGTTGACGCTCTTCGATGAGTGCGTCGATTTTCACGCGGGCTTCGTGAGCCTGACGAATGACCTCGGCGTCGGCGCCGAGGACGATGTCGCGGAAGGAGAGGGAGGCGGTCTTTTTAGCCATGGGTGATTATTGCCAGAAGATGCGTTTGAGTTTGTTGAGAAGGTCGGGCGCCGTGGGGCGCTCTGATTGAGGGGCCGGCGAAGTTTCGCGTGGCGGGGCGGACACAGTCGGACGTGGTGGCGCCACGTCAACGCCTGTGTCACGTGGCGTGTTGCGAACAACGACGGGGGGCATGGGCGGAAGTGCTTTCGCCGACGCCACCTGACGGGCGCGGGCCTCGCGGTTTTCCCAGACTTCGCGCGCGGCGGCGGCGACTTCCGGCGCGGGATCGGATGCCCAATCCTGCAATAGCTCGTCGGGCGCGTTTGGGTGGCGAAGCGCCGCGATGCGCACCACGGGAGCGGAATCACGGGCAAGATCGTAGAGATCGGCGCGACGCCAACCGGCGCAGGCGCTCACGGCGAGCACGCGGACGGTGGGGAGCGGATCAGCGAGCAACGTGGTCGCAGTTTCCTTGTCGAGCTGGGTGAGCGTGCGTCCTTGGATCGCCCAGTGGCGGCGAAAGTCGGGGCTATGAACGAGCAGGAAATGGATGAGCTTATCATCAAGCGCCTCGCGGTAAG
>JBEVND010000086.1:0-6590 GCA_040508285.1 Rariglobus sp.
CGCTGGCGACGAGGCGGACATAACCGCCCGCGCTGGCGGCGCCGCCGAACGTGATCGAGTCGCCGAGGAAGGCGACGGTTTCGCCGTTCTTAATGAGAACGTCGGCGCGGAGCAGGGGAGTGACCGCGAGCACTACGGACGCGAGGAGGGAGGGTAGGATACGCATGGGAAAATGAATGGGGATGGCGTGCGGTAAAATCGCAACGCGAAGCTCAGGCGAGCAGTAGCATGCGGGCGTTTGACCCGCGAAGGTGCGCGCAAGCGTGCGGGCCTGTGCAAACGTCAGGCCGGGCCGAAGCTGCACGGGCGGATGTTCATCAGGTTATTTTTTGGCGGCGGGCGCTTTGGAGGCGAGCTGCGCTTCGACGGCGGCGAGGCGTTTCTTCGCTTCGTCGCGATAGGTGTTATTCACCGAGTTCGCGGCGATCACCGCTCGGTAGACATCAGCAGCTTCGGCCAACGCGCCCGTCTGCTCCAGCAGTGATCCGAGTTCCACGTGGTCCTGGTAGTTGGTGAGCTCTTTGGTGAAGATTTCACGATAGACCGAAAGCGCGGCGGCGGTATCACCGGATTTTATGAGCATGCGCGCTTGCGAAGAACGCGCGCCGAATGCGCCGCCGGCCGCGGCCTTTCCGAACATGGCGGCCGCTTCGGTGAATTTCTTTTGGTCGGCCAGCATCTGGGCGAACCGTCGCTGCGCGCCGGCGTGCACACCATCGGCGCCCTTGCGATAGAGTTCGCCGGCCTTGACGAGATCCCTGGGGACGCCGCGGCCGTGCTCGTGCATCATGCCGAGCTGATGATACGCGGGGATGTCGCCGCCGGCGATCGCCTTGTCATACGCGGCCAGGGCGCGCGGGTAATTTTGGCCGATGGATTTATCTTCGTTGAAGAACTGGTGCATGTCCCCGACTTCGCGCCACGCGGAGGCGTCGCCGGCCGCGCCGGCCTTTTCGAGCCAGGCGAGTTTTTGGGCGTTGCTTTTCCTCACGCCGAAACCCGTTTCGTAGTGGGTCGCGAGGGCGTGCGCCGCCTTCGCGTTGCCGCGGTTGGCGGCAAGTTGGTAATACTCCACCGCGCGGGCATCGTGCTGACGAACGCCGCGACCGCTCGCGGCCGCCTCGCCTAGTTGAAAAGCAGCGGCGGCGTCACCGGCGCGCGCGGCCTGGTCGAGGCGGGCAACTTCGGCGGCCGGCCACAGGGGAACTTCGGGCGGAAGCGCGGCGAGTTTTTCGCGCACCTCCGAGTCGCGCAATTCGCGTTCGATGGCGACCAGGCTCACCTCGGCGACGTCGGCGAGCTTGCCGCCGCGACGGCTCAATTCGCGCGCCCAGCGCAACGTCGCCTCGTTCGGCAACTTCATGGGCCAGGACTGCGGTCCGCCGAACGGCACCGTGAAGCTGTAGAGATACCCCACGTCGCGCGCGGGGTTGAGGTAGGACTCTTCCATCGTGCCCTCGGGGGCGCGGGCCGCGGCCTCGATCAGCCAATATTCGGCCTCCACGTAGTTGGGCGACACGTTGTTTTTGGTGGACGATAAGAACAGCATGCCGAGCGCACGCATGCCCATGGGGCTGCCGGCCTCGGCTGACTTCCAGACATACTCCGCATGCTTGAGAGGATCGTTCTTCGATTTGTCGGGATTGTTGCGGTAGTAGTCGGCGACGTAGTGAAACGCCGGCGCGTAGTTCGCCTCGATGATCTTTTTCCGGAGCTCCTCGGGCGGGATGTAGTCGACCGGGCCAAGCTTTCTTTCGGCCGGGGGCATGGTCGCCAAGGTGAACAACGCCGGGACATCGCCCGCCGCGGCTTTGGCGCGAAGTTCGGGCGAGTCGACGGGTTTGGGCATGCGTCCGACTTGTTTGCGCCGTGCTTCGATGACGGCGACGGCCAGTTCGTGCGCCCACGCGCCGGCACCTTGCCGGGACTGTTGGTGCAGCGTCACGCTCAACGGGCTCAAGCTTTCGATGCGCCGTCCCTCCGGCGTGTTGAGCAGGCGTTTCAATTCGAAGTCGCTGAACTCCGGCGCGGTTTTGTCCTGCTCGATGGCGCTCGCGAGTGCGCCGTGGTCGGCGCCCTGCTTCAACGCCGCGAGCATGTCGTCCACGGTCCACGGAGAATTTTTGCGCAGGTCCTTCACTCCGGCTTCGGGAACGGTCGCGGCGGGCGTTTTTACGCGCACGACGCCGTCGATGCGGTCGCGCGCCTCGTTCATCTCTTTCTGCGTCGCGACGAGGTCGGACATCGTTTTCAATTGCTTCGTGGATGTCAGCAGCATCTCGCCGATCGCATCGCCTTTGGCGGCGGCTTTTTCGAACCACTCGATCGCCTTGGCCGAGTTTTTGGCCTCCGTCCCTTTACCGGTGAGATAGAGGTTGCCGGCGGCGATCATCGCCCGGGTGTTTCCGAGTTCGGCGGACTTCGCATACCACTCCAACGCTTTCCCGCTGTTGTTCGCCTTGGCTTCGGCCTCGCCCTTGGCCAACTCGTCGAGCCCCACGGTGTAACCGATCACCACCTGCACGGCTTTCGCAGCTTCGGGGTGTCCGCCCGCCTGCGCTTTTTCATACCAACTCCGAGCGATGAGATAATCCTGCCGCACGCCCTCGCCGCGTTCATACAGGATGCCGAGAGCATACATCGCGTAGGCGTCGCCGGCGGCGGCGCCTTTTTCCCAACCCGATAACGCGGCCGCAAAGTCGCCCGCTTCGTAGGCCTTCAACGCCGTGTCGAAGGTCTGCTTCGCTTCCATGCCCTTCATGGCGTCGGCCAGTTTCAGCAACTCCTTGCCGCGGGGATCACCGGCGGCGGCGGCCTTGTCGGCCCAAGCCTTGGCGGCTGCCTGATCCGGTTTCCCGTAAGCGTCGCTGAGATGCCGCGCCGCGAGGAGCAGCATGGCGTTGGTGTTGCCGTAGCCGGCGGCTTTCTCGAAGCCTTGGCGCGACACTTCGCGCTGGCCGGCTTTCTCTTCGACGAGCGCGTTGTCGTAGAGGATTTTTCCGAGTCGCTGGCGGGCGGGCGCGTGGCCGGCGTCGGCGGCGCGTTGGAACCAAACCAGCGCGCCTTTCACATCCTGGGCGGGGCCGGGCGCGAACAGTCCCTCGGCGATTTGCGTCTGCGCGAGGCGGTCGCCGGCTTCCGCTTTGGGCACCAGCGCACGGATCGGCTGGAGCGCGTTCTCACGGCGATAAAAGTCGTCGGTTACTTTCTGGGAGTAGACCTTGATCTGAGCGATGACGGTGGCGGGCAACACGCGGTGCAGCGTGTCGCGGTCGAACGCGAGGCTGTGGATCGCCATCGTATACTCGCCGGCTTCGACGAGGTTCGCCTCCATCTTGGGGCGCAGGACTGCCAGCACTTTTTCCGCGATTTGCGGCTGCGTGAGTTTTTGCGCAAAGCCAACGTCGGAGGCGACGCGGGTATACGCGTTAATAGCCTGGCTGCGGGCGGCGGTGGTGGTCGCGGCGGCGAAGGCGGTTTGAAACTCGCGTTCGGCGGCGGCGAATTTTTCCGCATCCGCCGTGGCCGCGAGCGCGGCCAGTTGCGCTCGGGCATCGGGTTGGCCGAGGGCGCCCGCTTTCACGATCCACTCCTGCGCTTTTGCCGCGTCGGGCGGCGCGCCGTTGATGCCGCGCGCGTAGAGCTGGCTGAGGCGCCACATGGCTTCGCCGTTTTTTTCGTTGGCCGTTTTCGTGAGCAGGGCGACCGCTTCGGTTTCGTTTTTGGCGACGCCGTCGCCGGCGAGCAGCAAGGCGGCGAGGTCGAGGCGTGCGCTGTGTCTCCCGGCGTCGGAGGAGGCCTTCAACCACTTCGCGGCTTCGGCGGGGTCTTTGGCGGTGCCGCGTCCGTCGCGATATAACACGCCCAGATAATAGGCGGCGTCCGCGTCCTTTTTCTCCGCGGCGCGGCGCATCCACTTAAAGGCCTCGGCATCGTCGCGGGGCACGCCCTTGCCAGTCATGAGCACCTGGCCGAGGTTGCGTTGCGCGAACACGTGGCCTTGTTCCGCAGCGGCTTTGAACCACTTCACTTGTTCGGCGAGACTTGGGGTCAGACCGTCCCCGCCATACTCATAGCTGATGCCCAGTTTGAACTGCGCGTCCGCGTTTCCGCGCAGCGCGTTGATGAATAAATCGCGCGTCGGGTTTTTCACCGCGGCGGGAATCTGGGCGAGGAGCTTCGCGTTGTCGTCGTCCTCGTCCAACCCCGCCAATTCTTCCCTCGCGCCGCCGTATTTCATTTCTGCGGCGCGCTTCAGCCATTTGCGGGCAAGCGCCTTGTCCTGGTTCGGGCCGGGCTGGAGGGCGAGCATGGCGAGTGAAAACATCGCCTGAGGGTGTCCTTGATCGGCTGCGTCGGTGAACCAGCGTATCGCCTCCGGGGTGTCGCTGGCCACGCCCCAGCCGTTTTGATAAGCGAGTGCCACGTGGCTCTTCGCATCGAGGTGACCGAGCGCGGCGGCGGCGCGAAACCACTTTAGTGATTCGACGGGGTCTTCGGGCACGCCGATGCCGGAGCGATAGAGCAGGCCGAGCTCGTAGGCGGCCTCGGGCACCTTTTGCGCGGCTGCTTTTTTGAGCCAGTCGGCGGCACCGGTTTCGCCGGGTGCGGCGTCTCCATGAGAGATGCGATAGCCCAGGCTGTATTGCGCGGGCGCGTGGCCGGCGGTGGCGGCGGCGTGGAGCCATTTGACCGCGGCGGCATCGTTGGGCAGCAACCCTCCGCTGCCGTTGGTGTAATGATCCGCCAACAGCATCTGCGCCTCCACGTCGCCCTTGGCGGCCTTGGCGAGGAGCTGTTTGGTCTCTTCGGGGACCTGCACTTCCAGCTTGGCGCGCAAGTCCGGATTCGCCTGCAGCAAGGCGCGCAGTTGGGCGGCGGCTTCGTCGTGATTGGGCGCCGCGCGCGCGAACCATTTGGCGGCGGAGACGAGGTCTTTCTTCGTGCCGAGGCCTTCGGCGAACGCCATGCCCGCCTCGTATTGCGCGGTCGATTCGCCGAGTTCGGCGGCCTTGAGAAAAGACTTCAGGCTCTCGGCCGGGTTCGGGGGCGTGCCGTCCCCATGTTTATACATGAAGCCGAGTTCAAAGTGTGCGCCGGGGTAGCCGAGCTCGGCCGCTTTGTGAAACCACCGGAAGGCGGCTTCGAGATCGGGCTCTCTGCCTTCGCCGCCGGAGCGATCCATGCTGCCAAGTTGGAAGGCGGCTTCGCCGCTGCCCTTGGCGACGGCTTTCCGATACCATTCGCGCGCCTTGGTAGGGTCCGCCTTCGTGCCGTGCTCGCCCCATTCATAACGCCGGCCAAGTTCCTCCAGCGCCTGCACGTCGCCGGCCTCGGCCTTGGCCTGAAGCGTCGCCAGTGACGGCGGTGTGTCGTTCGCGTGAGCAGGCGGCGCGACGACAAGCAGGGAGACACAACACAGGCCAAACGCGGAACGCAGGCGGCGGGATTTCATGGAGAAAAAGTGGAGTGGTGATCGCTCGCCGCCCCTCGTGGAGGAGCGGTGGGCCTTGCCTGAGACGGGTTTAGCCGCTGTTGAGCGCGGTGGACGCTTTCACAACTCAGTTGCTTCGTCCACTCCGGCGTGAACGTGGATGCAAGGATAACATCGAGAAATGGGGGCGTCCTGCCGCGCGGCGAGTCCGCTGCCGACCGAGGCGCACAGTCGCCGCCCGCGCTGGCGATGCCGCCATCGTGGATGACGGAGCGGCGTGGCAGGCGGAGAAGCAAACGGCGACGTTGATTACGTTTTCGTCGCGGCTTGCACGCGCTCACGCACGGAGAGGAGGTGATTGCTCAACCAGTAATAACGGTCGGCGAAGGGCGCGGGGATTTTGAGGTGGTGGACGGCGTCCTCAATGTGATCGAGCTGCTCCAGCAGTTCCTTCGCGCGCTCGGGTTTCATCGGTTCGAAACTCTCGCGCTCGATGCGCAACAGCGGGCGATAGCAGCGGTAGAGGCGCAGCTGGATGCTGAACCGATACAGGACGGGCAGCAGGCGCATCGCGGGGATGATGACCAAGGCGAGCGGCACGACCGCGACGAGCAGGCGGTTGAGCAGGCTCGCAACCCAGAACGAGCTGATCATGCGGTAGAGAAATCCTTTGCCGGATTTGAAGTAGCGCACCGCGTCGTCGCTCAGCGGGATGTCGCGCTCGGTGAGTGCGGGAAACTCGCCGCCGCGTTGGAGCAGGCCGGGGCGGCCGTGGACTTGTTTCGCCACGTCGAGCAACAGATCGGAGAGCGCGGAGTGCAGGCCTTCGCGGGCGACGAGCTCCACGGTCGGCCCGAGCAGTGTGATGTCTTGCGCGGGGAGATTTTTGCCGAGATCGAGCGAACCTTGCGGGAGCGGGATGCGGTTAAGAAACGACAGTCTTCGCTGGTAGGCGTCGGCTTGCGTGAAGCTATACATGCGCACGTCCGGGGTGCGTCCGAGGGCGCGCAACGTCTGCGTGGAGACGGAATCGCCCATAAAGAAAGCGCCGTCGAGCTGGCCGGCGATCAGCGCTTCGGAGGCGGCCAGCGAGTCGAGATCGCTGAACGTGGTGGGCGCACCGGTGATGCCGTTGGCCTTGAGCATCGCGAGCGCG
>JBEVND010000088.1:0-5612 GCA_040508285.1 Rariglobus sp.
TCCCCGACGCGCTCATCGAACGCCTCGCCCGCCTCGGTGCGTTCGGCATCAAAATTCCAAAAGAATACGGTGGCCTCGGCCTCTCGCAGACCAACTATTCACGCGCCGCGCAACTCCTCGGCAGCGTCGACGGCAACCTCACTGCCCTGCTGTCCGCGCATCAATCCATCGGCGTGCCGCAACCGCTGAAACTCTTCGGCACCGAGGATCAAAAACGGAAATATCTCCCGCGCGTCGCCAAAGGTGAAATCTCCGCCTTCGCCTTGACCGAGACCGGCGTCGGTTCCGACCCCGCGCGCATGGAAACACGCGCCGAACCTGAGGCCGACGGTGAACACTTTGTCCTTAACGGCGAAAAACTCTGGTGCACCAACAGCGTGAAAGCCGGCGTGATCATCGTGATGGCCCGCACGCCCGACAAAGTCGTTCGTGGAAAACCGCGCAGCCAGATCACGGCCTTCCTCGTCGAGATGAACGCACCGGGCGTCGAACTCATTACGCGTTGTCACTTCATGGGCCTGCGCGCGCTCTACAATGGCGTGGTGCGTTTCACCCACGTGCGACTCTCCCGCGACGCGATCGTCGGCGGAGAAGGTCGCGGGCTTAAAGTCGCGCTCACCACGCTCAACACCGGACGCCTCACCATTCCCGCAGCCTGCGTGGGTTTTATGAAGTGCAGCCTCGGTCACGCGCGCGAGTGGGCCGCCGCCCGCGTGCAATGGGGTGCTCCCATCGGCCAGCACGAAGCCATTGCAGGAAAACTCGCTCGCATGGCAGCCAACACCTTTGCGACCGAAGCAATGGTCATGCTCACGTCGGCCCTTGTCGATCGCGACAAGGCCGACATCCGCCTCGAAGCCGCCATGTGCAAACTGTGGGGCAGCGAGGCTGCCTGGCAGTCCATTGATGACCTCATGCAGATCCGCGGCGGACGCGGCTACGAAACCGCCGCCTCGCTCAAGGCACGCGGCGAAAAGCCAGTGCCCGTCGAGCGCATGATGCGCGACAGTCGTATCAACCTCATCTTCGAGGGTTCCTCGGAAATCATGCGCCTTTTCCTCGCCCGCGAAGCGCTCGACCCGCATCTCAAAGTCGCCGGCACCGTGCTCGACTCGCGTCAGCCCCTCGGAAAACGCGCCGTCGCCGCGCTCAAAGCGGGAGGATTTTACGCGCTCTGGTATCCTCGTCTTTATCTGCCTTCGGGTGGAGTGCCGTCCGATTTATCGTCGGCCTGCAAACCTGCCTTGCGCTACGTCGCGGCCACCAGCCATCGGCTCGCGCGCACGCTTTTCCACGCAATGGCCAAAAACGGCCCCAAGCTCGAACGTCATCAACTCCTCCTCGGACGCCTCGTCGACATCGGCACAGAGCTGTTCGCCATCACCGCGACGGCACTCTACGCCGATGCTCTTCTCAAACGGGACGACGGTAACACTTCACGCGAAGACGTCGAATTGATCGTCCGCACCTTCACCAGCCAATCACGCGGACGTATCGCCGTCGCCTTCGCCGGGATCGGACACAATCACGACGGCTCTGACTACAATATTGCCCAAACTCTGCTCGACCCGGCTCGTCATGCCGGCTTGGGCGTTCAAAGCGCCCAAAAATAACCAACCGACACGGAGCGCCGTCGCTCCGTGCCGGTTGATCTTACGAACGAAAGGACGAAACAGCTCTGTCGTTCCGGTCCTTCCAAGGCTTATTCCGCGTCGTAAATCTGCACCTTCGTCCAGTAGCTCTTGAAGCGTTCGACGAACGCCTTGTGCGTCGGATCGACCTGATAAACATTGTGGCCGGCCACATCGTCGAAGATCGCCGTGATCGAGAAGGTGAAGCTCAGGTCCACCACCGGACGCGGCGGAATCGCGGCGGGAACGCCGACGTAGTAATGCTTCACGACCGAAATCGGACGCAGCGACTCGAGGCCTTCGTTACGGAACTCGGCCTTTTGGGCGTCGGTGAGATCGGGGCGGAGATAAAAGAGAACGGTGTGAACGAGCATGGTTCGTCCAAACCACGGTTTGCGCGGCGCGCGCGCGAGCAAAAATTTGTTTTTACGCCCGTCACGAGCTGTGACACGTTGATCCCTCGCATCGTGAAAGCTCCCGCCAACATCCAACTCATCGGCAACGAAGTCGCCATCGTCTGGGAAGACGGTGTCGAATCGTATTATCCGATGGAGGAGCTGCGGGCCGCGTCGCCCAGTGCGCAAAACATCGGCGAGCGCGACATCCTCGGGAATCAATACGGTGGCGACGGCCCGAAGAAATTTCCCGGCGTGACCGTTCTCGGTTGGGAAATCGTGGGCAACTACGCCATCCGCTTCGACTTTAGTGACAGCCACAAGACCGGCCTTTACAGCTACGACTTTCTGCGCGAGCTGGCCGAACGACATCGGTAGGAGCCACGCGCTCCCAATTCCGTTTCCGCGCCCGCGTGCGCGTTCCGAGCCTGCTGGCTCGTCTACTCACGACCCGCTATTCGCTACTCACTCATTTCATTTCAGTCCCATGTCTTTTCCCGCCCGAACCAACACCGCCGAGATCGAACTCGGTGCCACGCTTCAACCCAAGTTCGGCCCCGACGGCCTCATTCCCTGCATCACGCAGGATGTCGCCACGGGCCAAGTTCTCATGTTCGCGTTCATGAACGCGGAGTCTTTGCAACACACGCTCACGACCAAGAAGGCCACCTACTGGAGTCGTTCCCGCAACAAGCTTTGGTGCAAGGGCGAGGAATCCGGCAACGTTCAGTGGGTGAAGGAACTCTACACCGATTGCGACCAGGATGTGCTGCTCATCAAGGTCGAGCAGAGCGGCGCCGCCAACGCGTCGTGCCACAACGGATACAAGAGCTGTTTTTACCGTAAGCTGGACAATCTCGACAGCGCCGCCGCCGGCACGAGCTTTAACCTCAACTTCGTTTCGCAGCCGCTCTTCGACCCGAAGGAAGTTTACAAAAAGAAGTAACTCCCCTCGCCCTGCCGGCGCCTTGGCCCTCCATCGCCAAAGCGCAGAAGCCCGACTTCGAGTCGGGCTTTTTTGTGTCGTTACTCGTCGCTCACAGACGCCCCTCCACTTTACCCAACCCGCTCAACCCATCGTCAGGGCTTCATATCTGGACCCAATAGGCCCAGTCGATTGGCGTGCAGAGCAGCCTCAGCGCGGGAGCTGATTCCCAGTTTTCGGTAAATCGATTTGATGTGGCTCGCGACGGTTCCCTCGGCGAGCCCGAGCGCACAGGCGGCGTCGGTGATTCGAAGACCACGTGCGATCAACCCCAACACCTCCAACTCTCGCGGGGTAAGACGCGCATCGACGCTTTCGCACGGGCCGGTCATCCGAAAGTGATCCATGATGCGCCGCGCCACGGGAGGCGAAAGCGCCGGAATTCCCTCGGCAACCTGCGTCAGTTGACGGATCAGCAATTCCTGCGGCTGGTCTTTTAGCAGATAACCCTGCGCCCCTGCCGACAGCGCGGTGACGATATGAACATCGTCGCCCATCACGGTCGTGACGACGCTAAGGGTCAGTGCATTTGCCGCCCGCAACGCCCGCACCACACCGAGACCGGAGCCGTCCGGCAGCCCAAGATCGATCAGCGCCAGATCGTAGGTCCGGCTGGCGCACAGGTCCAAGCCGCGTCGCAACGTATCCGCTTCTTCCACCTCGCATGTCGGAAACGCCGCTCGCGCGATCTCGGACAGCCAGAGTCGTGCCTCATACACATCTTCGACGACCAGAACCCGGCGGATATGATTACGATTAAGCATTGAGAGGAAAACGAAACACCACCCGTGAACCTTTGCCTGCTTCACCTGCCGTCCAAACGACATTGCCGCGCACCGCAGCGACCCGCGTTTCCATGTTGAGAAGACCGTTGCCACGTCTGACGGACACCGGATCGAATCCCTTGCCATCGTCTTCGACGACCACGGTTAGGTTTTCTTTGTCGCGACGAATCAAAACCCGCACGTTTTTGGCCTGCGCATGTTTGAGCACGTTGCTTGTCGCCTCGCGCACCAACGGCCTCAACACGTGCATGATTCGCGCGGAAATCCCTGCGGATTCACATTCGTCCTCCACCCGCCAATCGAGATCCAACCCGCCGGCGGACAATCGCCCGCTCGTCTCATACCGCAGATCACCCAACGCCTCGGCCACGGGTAGATCGGGATTCGATGCATCGTTAATAATGCCGCGCAGATCCGCCAGCGCGCCGCGCAACACTTCGTCGCGACGATCGTCCTCGCGGCTATGCAAAGCACTGAGCAATTGCGCCCCGATGTTGTCGTGAATGTCACGGGCAATACGACCGCGCTCCACTCGCACTCCTTGTTCGTAAGCGTGCCGGCTTTCGATCACGTGCCGCAGCATGCCGACGAGTTGTTGCGCAGCCTCGAGGTCGCGCGGCGTGAAGAGCGCGCGTCCGCTGCGCGCGTATTCAAGCCGCAACGACGGCAAGTCGCCCACGGGTGGAAGGGACAGCGCGAGACCGTCATCGTGTAGTGTCGGCTCGGTTTGCTCACCCGGCCCCGGTCCGATGCGCAACGGATCAAAACTCTCCTGTAAACATTGCCGCCAGAGTCCTTCGCGTTCCTCCGGCTTCGGCGTGAGCGCCACATCGACCACGGCCTTGAACGCAACCTGACGATCTCCCTTCGGACGGGACAGAAAGCGGTTCGAAAGATAACCGCGCAACGGCAGCCACAACAACCCGCAGATGACCAACGCGAGGCTCAGTGAGATGCTGGAAGACAGCTGGAGTTGCAGGAGGAATATCAAGTCGAGCACCACCAACATCGCCAGCGCCCCGAGCCACGTGACGATGCGCACCCACCACTCATCAAGGCCGAACAACCGGAAGCGCAGGATGCCGAACGCCAGACCCACATACACCAGCACGAACAACAAAAACGCATACGCCTGCGCCGCCGTCGTATCGAAACCAAACATCTGCGGCATCAGAATCAGCAGGCAAAACACTCCACTGCCGACCAGCCACGAGAGTAAAAACCAACGCAACGAAGCGCGGCCCACCGGATCTTGCCGGGTGCTTCTCCACTGCACGGCCGCCAAGACGAAGGTCGCAGCCATGTAGACCATCACCAGCATGCGACGGGCAAAGATCATCGACTCGAAAAAGCCGACTTGTTGCGCCGCAAACCACGCGGCTTGCACTGCGACCACCGCCAGCGGCAGCCACTTCGGTCCGATCCTGCGCGGGTAACATAACAGGAGAGCCACCATCGTGCCGACGAACAAACTTCCGCCCATGAAATTCAGGTCGCTCAACCAGCGAAAGAGTTCACCCGGCAATCCCAACTCACGCGTGGAATACACGGCCGGTGCCGGTGAAAACACCGCGGTGCTCCATCCGCTCAGCAACAGATAACGCGCGCTCATTTCGCCGCGCCGGAAAACCCACACGCACGCCGCGATGACCCACGCGATCACGCCGACCGCGAGCTGCACCCAAAACTCCGGTGGCAGCGAAGCGATCGGGCGCGACTTGCCCGGATTCACCTGCCACACGCCGCCGTTGACGTCGGTTAAAGTCACCGCCGCCGTTGACTGGATATCGGCGAGTTTACCCTGCCGCGCGAGAAA
>JBEVND010000092.1:0-8152 GCA_040508285.1 Rariglobus sp.
ATCGATGCCTTTCGGCATGCCGCGTGTGCGGCGTCTCCGCGATCAGGTTGACGAAGTTCGCCTGATCAGGCTCCCGTGCCTTCAGCCCATGTGAGGGCGTAGTCGGCGACTTCTTCCCAACCTTTTTCGGCGATGAGGTAGTGGCTGCGGGCGGGGAATTCTTTGTAGGCGGTGATGGCAGGCGAGGCGCTGTGGCGGCGGTAAATTTTGCGGCTGAGGGCGGCGGGCATGATCACGTCCTTTTCTCCGCCGATGATGAGGAGCGGGGCGCGGGTGGGGTTCTTGAAATTGACTGTGGCGAGCGAGCCGGGCGTGATGTTGGACAGCGCGGCTTGGAAGATCGCTTTGCCGGGTGCGGCGATGGCCTGCTCGGCGTAGGCGGCGCGGGCTTCGGGCTCCGGTAGTGTGTTCGCGAATACGCGCCACCAGCGGGCGAAGGGGAAGAGGTAGGTGCCGCGGGCGTTGAAGGGATTGGCGAGCGCGGGTGTGAGGGCTTCGTAGGTAGAAAACGGGAGGACGTAGATGCCTTTGGGCGGGACGGAGTCGATGGCGACACCGGCGGCGGCGAGTCCGCGGTCCACGAGGAGCTGCGTGATGAGTCCGCCGTAGGAGTGGCCGATGATGATGGGTTTCTCGGGCAGGGCGCGGATGATGGTTTCGTAGTGGGCGACAACTTCGGCGATGCCGGTGCCGTTGAAGGAGGACGGGTCGCGTTGCATGTCCTCGACTTCGCCGGTGATGCCGGGCCAGGCGGGGGCGAGGACGTTGTAGCCTCGCGCTTCGTAGCGGGTCTTGAACTTTTCCCACGAGCGCGGGGTGACCCAGAGGCCGTGGATGAGGAGAATGGTTTTCATGGCGGAGGCGACGGACGTTGAGGGCTGAGAGTGGAGATTTGGAGGGTAGGGCGGGACCGCTGGGCGCGCTGGTTCGGCGAGCGGTGTGTTCGGCGGTCGCAGCGGTCCCGCCCTACCTCGGAATTCAGGCTTGGACCCAGGCGAGGAGGTCGGCGTTGAGTTCGTCTTTGCTGGTGTCGCCGAGGCTGTGGGTGCCGCCGGGATAGATCTTGAGCGTGGCGTTGGGGACGAGCTTGGCGGAGAGCAGCGCGGAGTCGGCAATGGGGACGATCTGGTCGTCGTCGCCGTGGATGATCAGCGTGGGCACGTCGAATTTTTTGAGGTCTTCGGTGAAGTCGGTTTCGGAAAAGGCTTTGATGCTGTCGTAAGCATTTTTGTGACCAGACATCATGCCTTGCATCCACCACGACTGGATCAGGCCTTGGGAGACTTTGGCGCCGGGGCGGTTGAAGCCGAAGAAGGGGCCGCTGGCGACGTTGAGGAAGAACTGCGAGCGGTCGGCAAGGTAGGCGGCGCGGAAACCGTCGAAGACTTCGAGAGGGAGGCCGCCGGGGTTTTTGTCCGTTTTGACCATGATGGGCGGAACGGCGCCCATGAGGACGGCTTTGCGGACGCGGGCGGTGCCGTGGCGGCCGATGTAGCGGGCGACTTCGCCGCCGCCGGTGGAGTGGCCGACGAGGACGGCGTCTTTCACGTCGAGGTGGGCGAGGAGTTGCGCGAGATCGTCGGCGTATTGGTCCATGTGGTTGTTGTCCCAAGGCTGTCTCGAGCGGCCGTGGCCGCGGCGGTCGTGGGCGATGACGCGGAAGCCGTTCGAGGCGAGGTGAAACATCTGGGCTTCCCAGGCGTCGGAGCTCAGGGGCCAGCCGTGGCTGAAGGTGACGACGGGGGCGGTCTTGGAGCCCCAATCCTTGTAGTAGATTTCGGTGCCGTCGGTGGTGGTGAAGGTGCTCATGATTTGGTGACTTTCGTTGTGTTTGGTTTTGTGGAGGGAGTGGTTGGGCCGGCGAACCCGGGGGCTCGTCTGGCATGGCAACACTCTATCGCGAAACGCGCGCGGCGTGAACGCCAAGGAGCCGACGATTTCCGCCAAACTGCGGAACGTGGCGGAATTCGTCGGAGGCGGTTGAACGTGCATGCGTTCGGGGCTAGTTGGGCGCATGCGTTTTCTCATCGGTTTGTGGGTCCTGGCTTTTTCCTGCGCGGGCGTGTCTGTGACGGCGGCCGAGCCGCGGCAGATTTTGCTGGTGCTGACCAACCATGCGCAGCTCGGCGACACAGGTGTGGCGACGGGCTTTTTTCTCTCGGAGGCGGCGCATCCGTGGGAGGTGTTTCGCAAGGCAGGCTACGCGGTCACGCTGGCGAGTCCGCGCGGGGGTTTCGCTCCGGTGGATCCGAAGAGTTTCAAGCTCGATGATCCGGCCAATGCGTCGTTCTGGCGTGAATACGGCGGCAAGGTGGAGGGCGTCGATGGCGTGGCAAAAACGCGGGCGCTCGCGGAGCTGAAACCGGAGGCCTACGCGGCGGTGTTTTTCGCCGGCGGACATGGCGCGATGTGGGATTTCCCCAACAATCCCGAGATCGCGCGTCTAAGTGCCGGCATCTACGAACGCGGTGGCGTGGTCGGCTCGGTGTGCCACGGTCCGGCGGCGTTGGTGGGCGTGAAGCTCGCGGATGGCACGCCGCTCGTGAGCGGGCGCCAGGTGGCGGTTTTCAGCAATGCGGAAGAGGCGGCGGTGAAGCTCACGTCGGTCGTGCCTTTTCTGCTCGCGGATGAACTCGCCCGAGCGGGCGCGAAACCGGTGGTCGGCGCGGATTTTCAGGAAAACGCCGTTCGCGACGGACGTCTCGTCACCGGTCAGAATCCGGCCTCGGCGACGAAAGCGGCGCGGTTGCTGGTCGAGGCGCTCACGTCGGTGGCCGCAGAGAAGCCGTGAGCCTTACGCGGCGGACGGCGACGGATCGCGAGGCGAAGCGCGCGCTGGATTCGTCAGATGGTTCGTGTGCGGTGTGTTTTACTAACGGAACCGAATCGGCCAAGTCGCCATGCAGGCATCAGCGGAAAACCGGCACGGATAACGGGCGCTGGAATTAACGGGCGCTGAAAACGAAAACGCAAAAACCGCGCGACGAACTTACGTGTTCGTTGCGCGGTCTTGGGGATGATGGCGGGGCGGACTTAACGCATTTCAAAACGGCGTAACCGTTTTTGAAGGGATCGCGGCAGGGCGTGTCGCGCGCCCCGCGGTTGATTAACGGAGGCCGCCGGAGATGTAGTGGGTTTCGCCCGAGACCCAGGACGAGTCGTCGGAGGCGAGATAAACGACGGCGGGGGCGATGTCGTCAGGTTGGCCGATGCGGCCAAGCGGTGTCATGGCCGCGATGACACCCTGACCTTGGATCCCTCCGGAGGCATGCTGGCCTTCGGTTTCGACCATGCCGGGGTTGATGGAGTTGACGCGAATTTTGCGGGCGCCGAGTTCCTTGGCGTAACTGCGGGTGAGGGAATCGAGGGCGGCCTTGGTTGCGGCGTAAGCCGAGATGCCCGGGAGCGACAGCGAGCTCACAACCGAGCTCATGTTGATGATGCTGCCGCCAGCGGGGTTGAAATGTTTCACGCCTTCCTGGGTGGTGAGGATCACACCGAGGACATTGAGGTCGAACTGGCGGTGGACGTGGTCGGCGGTGATCTGGCCAAGCGGGGCGGTGAGGTAGATGCCGGCGTTGTTCACGAGGATGTCGATCGGGCCGAAGGCGGCGACGGACTCGGCGAAGAGGCGCTCGATGTCGGCTTGGTTTGAAACGTCGCCCTGGACGGCGAGGGCTTGGCCGCCGTTGGCGGTGATGGCGGAGACCACGACGTCGGCTCCGGAGCGGCTGGAGGCGTAGTTGACGACGACCTTGGCGCCGGCGGCGGCGAGGTGTTTGGCGATGGCGGCGCCGATGCCTTTGGAGGCGCCGGTGACGACGGCGACTTTGTCGGCGAGGCGGGTGGAGGAGACGAGGGCGGTGGTGGTGGTGGCGATGTTCATGTGGCGTGCGTTTCGTTGAGTTGGATTTCTTGGAGGAGTGGTTGGACCAGCGGACCGTGGGGCTCGTCTGGCATGGCAACACTCTATCGCGAACGGGGAGGGACGTGAACGCCAAGGAGCCGACGATTTGTGCCAAACGGAGCGTCCCGGCTGAAATCGTCGCATAGCGGAGGAATTTGCCTGTCCGCAGCGGTGGGATCGTGCAGGCATACGAGGGACGTTTTATTCCAGCCATGAATCCAGCCTCCTCGAATCGTCGTGTCGTTATCTTGATGTATCCGTGTGTGCGCGAACTCGGTGTCGCCGGGATCGTCGATGTGTTTTCCTCGGCCAACGAGATACTGCCGGAGGACCGGCGCTATCAGATCGAGTATGTGTCGACGCAAAAGGAGCCCGCCTTGGAAGGCATGTATGGGCAACAAATGCGGGTGGGGCTGCACTACTCCGCGTTGAAGGGGAAAGTGGATACACTGATCGTCCCTGGCGGCAGCACGGTCGTGCGTGAGAGTGAAAAACCACCGCTCCTCAAGTGGCTGAAAAAGCAGGCGGGCGACAGCCGCCGGGTAAGTTCGGCCTGCATCGGAGCATTCATGTTGGCGAAGGCCGGTTTGCTGGATGGGCGGCGGGCAACCACCCACTGGGCGTATGCAAAGCAGCTGGCGACGGAGTTTCCCGAGGTGAAAGTCGATCCGGAGCCGATCTGGGTGAAGGACGGTAATGTCTACACGTCGGCCGGCGGCACCTCGGCCATCGATCTGAGCCTGGCGCTCTTGGAAGAGGATCACGGGCGAAAGATCGCTCTCGAGGTGGCGCGGATGCTGGTGGTGTTCCTTTGCCGGCCCGGCAGTCAGGCGCAGTTCAGCGTGTCGTTGCAGGATCAGACGACGGAGAACCGTCCGTTGCGTGACCTGCAGATCTGGATGCTCGACCATGTCGCGGATGATCTCTCGGTGCCGGTGCTGGCGGCGCGCGCGGCGATGAGTGAGCGGAATTTCCAACGCGTGTTCACGCGCGAGCTGGGCAAGTCACCCGCGCATTACGTGGAGGAGATCCGCATCGAGGCGGTGCGGCGGAAACTCGAGCGGAGCACGCAGGGCATGGGCGAGATCGCGACGGCGTGCGGTTTCAACAGCGCGGATGTGATGGCGCGGAGTTTTACGCGTCAGCTAAAAACCACGCCGGTGGAGTATCGCGCACGGTTCCGGTCGTCGGGGATTTGAATTGGCAGAGGACCAAGAAAGACGGGTCGGATTAATCGCAAAGACGCAAAGGAGCAAAGATCGGAGCGAAGAAAACACCGACGGCTTACTTTTCTTTCAGGACTTGGATCGGCTTAGCGTCTTCGCGTTTCAAATTCCGTGATCTGGGATGGGTTTGGCGGAAATCGTCGGGGAGTTGGCGTGGTGGGCTTCGCGCGTTGGCGATAAACTGATGGCGCCATGAAAACACTCACCACCACACGCACGCAGGCCGTGCGTTCTTTGCTCTGGAACACGCATCACGATCAGCCGGAAGACCGGCGCGTCGCGGTCGTCGCGCTGCTCAACGCGCAACTCGCCGATGTCATCGATCTCGGCCTGCAGGCGAAGCAGGCGCATTGGAACGTGAAGGGCCCGCAGTTCGCGGCGTTGCACGCGCTCTTCGACGAAGTTGCGCATGAACTCGACGGGTTCGCCGATGAACTGGCGGAACGCGCGGTCGTGCTCGGCGGCGTGGCGCGGGGAACGTTGCAGACGCTGACGAAGGACTCGCGGCTTGATGCGTATCCGCTGGAGGCCTTCGCAGGCGGCGAACACCTGTGGGCTTTGTCGGCGGCGCTGGCCCGTGTGGCGCAAACGTCGCGCGAAGCGATCCGTGCGGCGGAGAAAACCGGCGACGCCGTGACGGTGGATGTATTCACCGAGGTGACGCGCGGTCTCGATACGCTGCTTTGGAAGGTCGAGGCGCACGTGGCGCTGGAGCCGCGCTGGGAGCCGGCGGAACGTGACGGCCGCTGATGGGGAGGCCGGGACGTCACGCAAACCGCATCAGGCTGGCGCGGAGTTGCGTGGCGATCTCGGCGGGGGCACCGCCGAAGTGGCGCTTGAACTCACGGCTGAACTGCGAGGCGCTTTCATAGCCGACCTGCAATGCGGCGCCGGCGGCGCTCAGCCCGTCGTGGACCATCAGCATGCGGGCTTTGTGCAGGCGGATGGTTTTCAAATACTGCAACGGAGACGAGGCGGTCACGTTTTTGAAATGTGCGTGAAACGTGGATACGCTCATGCCGGCTTCCCGGGCGAGCGTTTCCATGTCGAAGTTGCGCGCGTAGTCGGCGTGCAGGCGGTTGAGAACGCGGGTGATCTGGCCGAAGTGGCTTTGCGGCGTGGCGAGCCCGCGGAGGTTCGCGCCGAGCGGGCCGGTGAGGACGCGATAGGTGATCTCGCGGATGATCTGCGGCCCGAGGATGCGGGCGTCGTCGGGCGAGTGGAGGCACTCGAGCAGGCGCACGGCGGCGTTGCCCAAAGCGTCGTCGATCGGGGCGGATTCGATCGCTTGCGGACGTGCGTCGGTGTCGGCGGGAGCGAACTCAATCTGCACGAGAAGTTCTGCAACGAGTGCGGGCGTGACGGCGATGGAAAGACCCAGCAGCGGGTTTTCGGGAGTGCCAAAGGTCTCGCATTCGAAAGGCAGCGGCGCAGTCAGCACGAGGTAGTTGTTGGCATCGTAAACGAAGGTGCGTTCGCCGAGACGGCCGGTCTTCCGGCCCTGTGCCACGATCACGATGCTGGGTTCGTAGGTGATCGGCGTCGGCGGCACATGCTCGGTGGCGCGCATGAACTTCACGCCGGGCAAACGGGAGGCGCTGAAGCCGCGGCCCTGGGCCAGTTCCGAGAGTAACGAGGCCATGCGCGTGCGAGGCGGGGCTGATTTTGAAATGGCGACCATGATGAAGGAATGGGCAATCATTTTGGCCTAAAGTGCAACTCTGGCTCCGTAGATCAGAGAATCAGGCAATACTGCCGGAGGCCTGTGTATTGTAGGAAAACGCTGATTTCGATAAAGTGATGACGTCGAGACCGAGGGAATAATCCCCGACCGACACCCACTTCATATCATGTCCCACATCGCTCAAAAAGTCGTCCTCATCACCGGTGCCAGCAGCGGAATCGGCGAAGCCACCGCCCGTCTCCTTGCCGCCAAAGGCGCCCGCGTCGTCCTCGGCGCACGCCGCACCGACCGTCTCGAAAAAATCGCCGCCGAGCTCCGCGCCGCCGGCGGCACGGTTGAATACCGCGCGCTGGATGTCACCAGCCTCGAAGACACGCAGGCTTTCGCCGATTTCGCGCTGAAGACCTTCGGGCGCATTGATGTCATGATTAACAATGCCGGCGTGATGCCGCTCTCACCGCTGGCCGAACTGAAGGTCGCCGAGTGGAATCAGATGATCGACGTGAACATCCGCGGCGTGCTTCACGGGATCGCCGCCGTGCTCCCGCATTTCAAGGAGCGCAAGGCGGGCCACGTGATCAACGTCTCGTCGATCGGCGGATTCCAAGTGTGGCCGACGTGCGCGGTTTACTGCGGCACCAAGTTCGCGGTGCGTGCGATTTCCGAGGGGCTGCGCCTGGAGACGAAGGAGATCCGCGTGACGATTGTTTCGCCGGGTGTCGTTGAGTCGGAACTCGCTCACACGATCTCCGATCCGGCGACGCGCGACATGATCGAGGATTTCCGCAAGGTCGCCCTCACGCCCGATGCGATCGCGCGCGGCGTCGCTTACGCCATCGAACAACCGGCCGACGTGGACGTGAACGAACTCGTCATCCGCCCCACCGCCGGCGGCCAGTAACGGCTACGAAAAATACCAAATGCAAAGACGCGAAGGCCCAAAGATTCCGATCCGTTATGAAGGCGACGTTTTCTCCTGTCTGAACTTAGCGTCTTCGCGTCTTTGCATTTAATTCCGAATCAAAAACCAACCGTTCTTTCAGATCATGAATCATCAAAACAAAATCGCCCTCGTTACGGGCTCTTCGCGCGGCCTCGGTCGCAACATCGCCCTGCAACTCGCACGTTCCGACGCTGATGTTGTCGTCACCTATCGCACCGGAAAAGCCGACGGTGAAGCCGTCGCCGCTGAGATCCGCGCCCTCGGTCGCCGCGCCGTCACGCTGCAGCTCGATACGGCGCGCACCGATACGTTTGCCGCATTCTCGGCGTCGCTCAAAACCGCGCTCGCCGCGACGTGGGGTCGCGAAACCTTCGACTTCCTGATCAACAACG
>JBEVND010000117.1:0-26239 GCA_040508285.1 Rariglobus sp.
CGGGTGCGTTCATGGGTTGAACGTAGGCAACGCGACGGCACGCGCAAGGGGTGAATTCCGGGCGGGATTTGTGCGTATTGTATTAGTGGATACTAAAGGAGGGGTTCGGGGGACGACGATTGTTTTTCCCGTCGCGTCTTTGCGCTGCCGGCGCTCCCTCATTTGCTTGCTCGCTATGCGCACTTGCTTCCGAGCCCGCAGGTCGGCTCGGTCGCGCCGACGAATGGAGAACGGGAAGTGGCGGAGGGTAAATTACGTGTTACTCCGCTGGCACGAGGCGGACGATGACCGCGGGGTTCTCGGGACCGGGCAGCTCGAGCGAAACGTAGAGATAGCCTTCGGGACCGGTAATCATGTCCCGCACGCGACCGAGGTTTTTAAGGATGAGTTCTTGTTCGACGATGCGGTCGGCCTTTACGTCGAGGCGGCGGAGTTCCTGTTGCGCCAACGCGCCGAGGAAGAGCTGGTTCTTCCACTTCGGAAAGGCGTCGCCGGTATAGAAACGAATCGGGCTCACCGCGATGGAGGGCGTCCAGTGGAGGACGGGCTGCTCCATGCCTTTTTTGGCGGTGATCGAAGACACGGGTGTGCCGCTGTAATTCATGCCGTGGGTGATAATGGGCCACCCATAGTTGCGGCCGGCGCGCACGTAGTTGAGTTCATCGCCGCCGCGGGGACCGTGCTCGGTTTCCCAGAGTTCGCCGGTGACAGGATGAACGGCGAGGCCTTGCGGGTTGCGATGGCCGTAACTCCAGATCGATGGCAACGCGCCCTGAGTTTTCACAAACGGATTGTCCTTCGGGATGCCGCCATCGGAGAGAAGGCGATGGATCTTTCCGTTGGGCAAAGACAGGTCCTGCGCCTGGCCGACTTCGCCGCGTTCGCCGAAGGACAGGAAGACGTATCCGCCGGAGAATACGACGCGCCCGCCGAAGTTCACGCCGTTTTGAGTGTAGGTCGAACGCGGTGCTTCGAAGAGCGTTTCTTCGTCAGTCCAGCGGGCGTCGCGGATGCGACCACGCACGAGCTTGGTATTGCCGGTGTCGTTTTCGCCGGGATCACTGAGCGTGAGATAAATCCAGCCGGTTTGTGCGTAGTCGGGCGGAACGGAGAGCGCCATGAGTCCGCCCTCATCGCGCACCCACACTTTCGGCGTGTCGGTAACTGGCTGGGTTTTCCACAGGCCATCGCCGGGGGTGGCGATAAAGATGCCGCCATTACGCTCGGTGAAGAGCAGGCGTCCGTCGGGCAGGAAGGCGAGGGACCAAGGCACATCCAGACCGTCGACGATTTTCTCAATGCGGTAGGAGTGATGCTGGCTGGTTTGAATACCGGCGGGCAAGGCGGCGGCGCTCAGCACAGCGGGATCGACGTGGCGGGTGCGGCTCTCGCGGATAAGGATGACCAGAGCTCGGATCTCGGCTTCGCTGAGCGTGGCGGAAAATGCCGGCATGCCGGAACGAAGCACGCCTTTGCTGATCACGCGGGCGAGGGCGGCGTCGTCTTTGGCGTGCGTCCAGGTGGAGTCGAGGAGGCTTTGCGCTTTATTGCCCTCGAGGTTGGCGCCGTGACAATTGGCGCAGAGTTGCGCGTAAAGCGTTAGCGCATCACGCGGCATCCCCGCCTCGGCAGCGAGCGGGCTGAGGGCGCACGTGATGAGGCTGAAACTGAAAAATGAAAAACGTAGAACGCTAACCATGGCGGAGAGGACTCGCGGATGCAGGGCGTGTTCCGCATGGAGGGAAAAAGTGGAGATCGTTGGAAATTCAAGACGTCAGGTGCCGGCGCGCGTAAATAAAACGCCAATCTGAGAGGGAATAACGGGGAAAACCTTGCCAGCGAAACGGCGGCTCACACGGTAGGAAAATGATGCAAGAGGCACGCAACAAAGCCGGCGCGATCAACAACCGCGGACGGTGTCGTGGCCAAGTGAATACGAATAAAACGGAGGCAACCTATGTCGCATGATGTTCCCTTGATCGCCATTCTGGCGGTCGGATTTGGTCTGGCGTTTGTGCTGGGCTTTATGGCGCAGAAACTTCGGTTGCCACCTTTGGTGGGTTACCTGCTGGCGGGCGTGGCGATTGGGCCATTTACGCCGGGGTTCGTGGCCGATGCGGGGCTCGCGGCACAACTCGCGGAAGTGGGCGTGATGTTGCTCATGTTTGGCGTCGGTCTGCACTTTTCGGTGGCGGATTTGATGGCGGTGAAACGCATCGCGGTGCCCGGCGCAGTGGTGCAGATCGGCGCGGCGACCGCGATCGGCGTGGCGCTGGCGCATTTTTGGGGCTGGAGTCTGGGCGGAGGGCTGGTGCTGGGCTTGAGCCTCTCGGTGGCGAGCACCGTGGTGTTGCTCAAGGCGCTCGAGGAACGAAACGGTGTATCCACGCCCAACGGACGGATCGCAGTGGGCTGGCTCATCGTCGAGGACCTCGCGATGGTGCTGGTGTTGGTGCTACTGCCCGCGATGGCGGAGATGCTGGGTGGCAGCGTAGGCGGCGATGCGCATGGTTCGGAGCATGGGCTGTTACTGACGCTGGCCATCACGCTGGCAAAGGTGGGGTGCTTCGTGGGTATCGCGATGATCTTCGGTCCGCGTGTAGTGCCTTGGCTGCTACGGCAGGTGGCGCGGACGGGCTCGCGTGAGTTGTTCACGTTGTCGGTGCTCGCGGTCGCGCTGGGCGTGGCGTTTGGCTCGGCCAAACTGTTTGGAGTGTCGTTTGCATTGGGCGCGTTTTTCGCCGGCGTGGTGCTGAGCGAATCGGAGCTGAGTCACAAGGCGGCGGAGAAATCGCTGCCGTTGCAGGACGCGTTTGCGGTGATCTTTTTCGTGTCGGTCGGCATGTTGTTCGACCCCGGGATCATCCTGCGCGAGCCTGGGATGGTGCTCGCGGTGCTGGCGCTGATCGTTGTGGGGAAATCGATTATCGCGATGGGTATCGTGCTGGTGCTGGGCTACCCGATGAGCACGGCGCTGTCGGTGTCGGCGGCGTTGGCTCAGGTGGGCGAATTTTCGTTCATCCTCGCGGGTATGGGTATCGCTTACGGGCTGCTGCCGCCAGAGGGACTTAGCCTGATTCTGGCGGGTGCGTTGCTATCGATCACCCTCAACCCACTGGTGTTTGCGGGGACGGATTTCCTCACCGCGCGAATTCGGGCCAGCGCGGGCTTGCGAAAGCGTTTGGAGGAAAATCGTGCGGGGCCGCTTACGCGTCTTGAGGCGGAACTGGAGACGGTGCGGGCCAATCTCGCTAAGAAAGCGGATGCGCATAAGACGTTCACGCCGGAGGAGCTGGTGCGGAAATTCCCGTTTTTCGCCGCGCTGCCGGATGATCAACGCGAGGCGCTGATCCTGCACTTTCATCCGCGATCGGCACAGCCGGGCGAACGAATCATCCGCGCGGGGGACAAGGCGGACGGGATCTATTTTATCTCGTCAGGACAAGCGGAAGTCGCGGTGGCGGGCCGTCGGATTCGTCTGCGCGCGGGCGACTTCTTTGGCGAGATGGCGCTTCTCAGCGGCAAGCCGCGCTCGGCGGATGTCACCGCGCTGGATTTCAGCCAGTTGATGATGCTGAGCCAGGCAGATTTCCGGGCGTTTGCGCGCAAGTATCCTGATATCCGCAAGGCGGTCGCGGCGCTCGCCGAGCAACGCGGTGAGCTCAATCAGCAGTGGTTGGACGCCGGGGCGGACGAAGATCTTTCGCCAGCCTGAAGATAATCGCCCACGCTGTTTCCATGGACGACGCCTTATTGATCAACGGACTGCGGGTGGCGGGCGTCCTCCATTTCACCACGCTGATCATCGCGTGTTTCACGCCGGTGCCGGCGAATTGGGAAAACAACCTGGCCATGCTGCCGGAGGTGCATCGGCGGTTTGCCGTAGCGCAAAACTTCTTCATCGGCGCGACGTTGGCGTTTTGCGGCGCGATCAGCCTCTTGTTTGCACCTGTGCTGGCGGGCGGGTCGGACGGAGGGCGCATCCTCTGTGCCGGCATCGCCTTGTGGTGGGGCGGACGGCTTGTAGTGCTTCCGTGGTTACGCGTGTGGCCGGAGCTGAGCGGGCGATTCTGGCGGGTGGGTTTTGCGGTGTTGCATGCGCAATGCGCGATTTATGCCGTGATCTACGGCTGGCTGGCGCTGCGATGACGATGAGGCCGGGGCGAGGTTGCGTTTGACGTGACGCGACTAAAGCGCATGTAAAAAGCAAAGCGTCATGAAACTCGTCATCATCGAAGACCAGACCATGATTCGCCAAATGCTGGTGATGGCCTGTAAACAGGCGATGCCGGGGGCGGAGATTCTGAGTGCGGCCAATGGCGCCGAGGGCTTGGAGCTTTGCAAAAACGAGAAGCCTGAATTGGTGGTGCTCGATCTGGTTTTGCCTGATTTTGACGGGCTGGAACTGGTCCCGTTGATCCAGGCCTGCGGTAACGGCGTGAAGGTGCTGGTGCTTTCCTCGCACGCGGATGAATTCACGGTGCACCGTGTGCAGCAGTCGGGCGTGAATGGGTTTATCGATAAAAACGCGCAGACCTTGGGCGTGTTGCAGGAGGGGTTGCACGTGGTGATGGGCGGAAATTCTTATTACTGCTCCGTGGTGCAGGCGATCCGCGGGCAGATGCGGACGGATCCACTTTCGTTTTCAAAAGTTTTATCCGATCGCGAGATGGGTCTGCTAGGTTTGCTGGGCAAGGGCCTGTCGAATGAAGAAATCGGCGATCGCCTCGGACTGCGGCCCAACACGGTGCGCAATCACCGGCAGAACATCATGACCAAACTGGGGCTGAGTTCGACGCCGCAGCTGATTCGCTACGCATTGGAAAAGGGTTTCACGCGGGCCTGACGCGGTTCTGCGCGCAGGGGATTACGTCTCTTCAAGCGCGGCACAAACGCTGGCGACGAAGATGTCGATTTGCCCGAGAACGTCTTTGATGGACGCGCCGGGTTCGCCTCTCAGCGACGTTTCGCATGGGCGCATGGCCTGGTGAAATTCCGGCAGGCCCACGATGGCGAAAAGTGAGCCCAAGTTGTGGGCGGCACGCGCGGCGTCGGTCCAAAGCATTGCGGCGGCGGCGGCGTGTATGCGGGTCTGTTCGGCGAGGATCTCCGACTGGCAGAAGCGAAGGGCTTCGGGCATACCGCCGGGAAACTCGAGGGAAAAGATCGTGAGTTGTTCGCGAATGCGCGTGGGCATCGTGGCGACGTGCTCGGGGGAAGTCAGCTCGGCACCGGTATCCGCGCGACTCCACTCTTCCGATGCGCGAGAGGCGCGGGTGGGGCGGACGGTGGCGGCACGGGAGAGGGCGTTGCGCACACTTTCGGGGTCGAGGGCTTTGCCGAGAAACGCATCGGTGCCGGCGGCTTCGCAGTGCGCCTTCATCGCGTCGCTCGTATTGCTGGTGATTGCGATGACCAGTGTGGAGGCGTGGGCCGGTTGCACGCGCACATGCCGAAGCACGTCGCCACCCTTGAGCTCCCCCGGAAGTTCCCAGTCGAGGAAAACAACCGAGAACGCCTGACGGTTCAGTTGCTCGATCGCTTCGCTCCCGTCAGTCGCATCCGTTGTCGTGTAGTCGAGGGACGCGAGCGAGGCGCGGAGAAGCGTGCGATTGAATCGCTGGTCATCGACAATCAATGCCGTGCGTGCGCAAGAGGAGTCGGAATTCATGGGGGTCAGCCGGCCACGGTCGGGCGGATTTTGTGGTCGCGTGAGAGTGCCCAAACGGTGTCAGGAGGTTCATCCAAATATATGGGTAAAATTACCCAAATTCCCCTTGGCGCCGCCGGGATGACGCTTGATCCAAATCTGCGCCAACTTTATCGCTCGAGGACATGACGCAAAACACCGCCAACGACGCCGCCCAGCCGCGCAAACTTCGTATCAAATACGAGGAATACTCCGCTCGTTATGCGAACCAGACGATCCTCTCCGGTTCCACCGATGAAGTGTTTCTCGATTTCTCATCGGGCCCTGTTCCCGATGCAGCGACTGGCGAGTCGCTGGTGCCGATTCACACGCGTATCGCGATGTCGCACGCCGGTGCCCGTCGCCTGCTCACGGCGTTGCAGCAGACGCTGAAGCGCATCGAGGCTTCGAGTGTGAAGACCGCCACGGCTCAGCGCGCGACGCTTCCTTCGGTCAAGGGCTGAGGCCGGTGGTTGATCAAGGTCGTCCGGTAAACGCACTCGCACCGTGCAGACACGCGTTTCATCCGGCCAGGAGTTGACGAAAAAAGGGCCTGCGGATTTGCCCGCGGGCCCCATCGATCTGCTCGGTATTGAAAAAGAGCTTACACGGCTCGCCGAGGATCGGGATGCCAAGGGGCAGGGCACGCGTCGCATTCTCGGGTTCATTCTTAATCTGACGAATGGGCTCGGGATTTCGTATGCGGAAATCGGCGAGAAGCAGCTGAACTGGCGCGAGCTGATCTGGAAGGAAGCTGATAACGGTTTCCACCAATCGTTGCTCGAAGCACTTGGCGGACCGGTGAAGCAGGCATTGATAAAAAACGTCGTGGTCGTGGCGCCGATGGAGCTCTTCGCGCATCACTTCTCGATTACCGTTCCGCTCGTGCATGAGGGAAAAGCTCGCGGCGTGGTGAGCCTCATTCTCGTGGCGCCGACGATGGACGATATTCAGCCGTTTGTCGCCGTGCTGCAGGCGTCGCTTGGGTTTCTGCACTACAACTTTCTTCACGCCGAGGCGAAGAACAGCCGTCAGGCCGTCGAGCAAACGGCGGCCCTGGTGGAGTTGAGCAGCCTCGCTTCGGCCGCGCCTTTTTTCGAAGAGGGCGTTCGCATCATCGCCGAGCGCATTCAAAAGCACTTGGGCTGTCATCTCGTCGCGCTCGGCGTGGTGAAGCGTAAACGAGTCAAACTGGAACACGTCTCCGGTGCCGATCATTTCGACGCATGGGGCAGTGCAACGGCGTCCATCGAGAGCGCGATGCGCGACGCGGTCATCGCGGGCGAGCCCGTGCAATGGCCGCGCAAGGCTGATGCTGGTCGCCTCGGCGTGGACTTGTCCGACGTCGCCCAGCAGGAACTGCATCACACCCTCGGCCTTGAGCGCGTGTGCAGCGTGCCGCTGGCGCAAGCCGACGGGAAAATCGTCGCGGTGATGACGCTGATGTGGCGCGGTGAAAACGCGCCGTCGGCCGAGGGCGAGCGTTTCATCCGCGCCGCGGCGCCGCATCTCGGTTCATTACTCGGTGTGCTGCGCCGCGCCGATCCGGCCAACGCCCGCAAGTGGTGGTTTCACCTGTGGGGACGTCTTACGCGCGTGCGCAGAGGCGTCTTGATCGGCGTGGCCCTGGCGGTGATTGCGATCCTCGCGATGCCGATTCCGTTTCCGGTCAAAGTGGACTGCGTAGTTGAACCTGCACTACGCCGGGTGGTCTCGGCGCAGTTCGACGGGATTTTGAAGGAAAGTCGTGTGAAGCCGGGCGATCTCGTTAAAAAGGACGATCTGCTGGCATCGATGGACGACAAGCAATTGCTCTGGCGTAAGGCCGAGCTCGTGGCCTCGCGTGACCGGGCGATCCGTCAACGTGATCTGGCGATGGCGGATCCGCGCGCCGCGGTGGCGACGGCCCAGATGGCGCAGCTCGAGGCGGATGGCATCGAACTGGAGTTGCGATTGATTGCTTTCAAGCAGGAGAATCTCGAGCTGCGTTCGCCGATCGACGGCATGGTGCTCGTGGGTGATTTGGAGCGGGCCCAAGGCATTCCCGTGGGGCAGGGTGATGTGCTGTTCGAAGTCGGACCGGTGAACCAGATGGTCACCGAGCTGATGATTCCGGCATATGATATTTCGCTGGTGAAACCGGGCGACACGCTGTCGATGCGGCTGTCGTCGTTTCCCGGAAAAAACTGGACGGCAACGATCGCCAAAATCCGTCCGCAGGCGGAGACAGTGGACGGGCAAAGCGTGTTTGTCGCCGAGGCGGTGTTGTCCGCGGACGAGTCGCTGGAGTTGCGCGCAGGTATGAGGGGCCGCGCGTCCATTCGAGGTGAATCGGCACCGATCGCCTGGGTGCTGACGCGGCGGGTGTGGGGTTTCATCCAAACGACTCTCTTCTGGTAGTGGACGCCGGCTCGCCATCACACGTTCGCGAAATCGGTTCGGTCCGGCCTCAGGTGCGGGCGAGCCTGCGCTACATTTTCCAAGAGTTCGGCAAGGAGCGCTGTTGCGTGATCGAGGATCCGCTGTCCTCGAAGTTTCACCGCGTCGGCCTGGCCGAGTATCGCTTCATTCGTCAGCTGGATGGAACGGTGACGTTTGCAGAGGCGTTTGCGCGGGCGTCGCTCGAAAGTGGTTCCGATGCGCTCAACGAACGCGAGGCGATCGGCGTGTTGTCGTGGCTGGTGGATAATCGCTTGGCCGATCTCGGCGGGAGCATTCCGGAGGACCGGCTTCATTCGACTCGCGAGCGAAAGATCAAAGCGAAGCTGAAGAACGTTTTTAATTTTCTCTTCATCAAGGTGCCGTTGGGCCGTCCGGATGAATTCCTGAGCGCGGTGTATCCGGCGTGTCGTTGGATGTGCGGCTGGGGATTTGCGCTGCTCTGGCTGATCACGGGCATCGCGGGCATCGGTCACGTTGCGGTGAACTGGGATCGTTTCGTGAGCAGCACCGAAGGCGTGCTGGCTCCGCACAACTGGCTGTGGCTGCTCTTGGTGTGGGCCGGGCTGAAAGTCTGGCACGAGTTCTGGCACGGGCTGATTTGCAAACACCATGGCGGCAAAATCCGTGAAGCAGGCGTGTTGCTCATGTTGCTCACGCCGCTGGGTTACGTGGACGCGACGTCGAGCCTGGCGTTTCCTTCCAAGTGGACGCGTATGCATGTGGCGGCGGCCGGTATGTTCGGGGAGCTTTTTTTCGCGGCCATCGCAGCCATCGTGTGGGCCAACACTGCGCCCGGCATCACGAATACGCTCGCGATGAACGTCATGGTGATGGCGAGTGCCGTCACCGTCCTGTTCAACCTGAACCCGCTGATGAGATTCGACGGTTATTTCCTGGCCATCGATATGCTGGAGAAACCCAACCTCGGCACCCGTTCGAATCGCATGGTGAAGTCCCTGGCGAAACGCTGGCTGCTCGGTGCGAGCGATCCGGCGCCCGAGTGGGGAACGTGGGACACCTGGTTGTGTCTCGGTTATGGCGTGGCGTCAGTGATCTGGCGTATTTTAATTATCACTACACTGCTGGCCGCGGCGGCGTTGCTGCTCAAGGGCGGCGGTCTGGTGTTTGCCGTGATCGGGTTGATTTTTTGGATCATGCCGATGCTGCAAGGGCTGAAAGACTATCTGGCCGGCGATCGTGGCCGTGAGAAGATCCGTTGGTGGGTGGCGGGCACGCGCTGCGGGCTGCTGACGGTGGTGCTGATGTGCGTTTGCCTCTTCCCTTTCCGGCTGAACATCACGACGCCCGGAGTCGTGCGCTATGAAGGCGAAGCGATTTTGCGTGCCGAAGGTCCCGGCTTCGTCACCGGAATACACACGAGCGACGGTGCCGAGGCGGCTGAGGGCGCGGCGTTGGTCACGTTGAGCAACCCGGAGCTGGAGGGCATGCTCGAGTCGCTGGCGATCAGCCATCGCCGCCAGGATTTCAAACGACGGATGGCGCTGCTCGAACACTCCACGGCGGAATACGAAGCGGAGGTCGCGATGATGGAGGCGTTGCGCAAACAATACATGCAACAGCTCCGCTATGTGGAGACGCTCGACATCCTCGCTCCGCGCAACGGGCGGGTGCTGGCGCCGCATCTGGACGATCTCCGCGGGCAATATGTGAAAACGGGCGACGAGATTCTCCGGGTCGTGAATCCGTCTGCGGTCGAGGCGGCGATTCCGATTTCGCAGGACGACGTGGATGCATTTCGCCGCCATCTCAACCAGCCGGTAAAAGTGTATGTCGAAGGGCGTTCGGCGGTGTGGACGGGACGGTTGCACCGCATCAGCGGTCGTGCTTCCAACGCGGTCGAGCACCCGGCGTTGACCACGATGGCAGGCGGACCGCTCACGGTGAAACAGAGCGGCTCGGCGGCGAGCCAACGCGATGGCGGCTTCGAACTCGTGCAGGCTTATTTTTGGGGCGACATCGCGTTGCCCGATTCGGCGGTTCGAGGTCTGAAGGCGGGCGAACGCGTGCGCATCAAATTCCGCAGCGAGGAAGGTCGCAGCCTGGGGAATCGCGCTAAGACGCGGTTCATCCGGTTCGTCGATCACGTCTTTGCCAGCACGGCCAGTCTCTGAGCACGCAGCTCTCGTCATCATGGCCATCGCACAATGGATTGATCGGGGCTCGCGTTGGGTTCACCAGCTTCGGCGTCGGCGGGCGATGCGCGAAATCAAGGCGCAAGTGGCCGAGACGGCACGACTGGAGCCGGAGATAAAGGCGCTGACCGACGAGGCGTTGCGCGCGCGTTTTCTGGGCCTGCGCCCGGCGTTTATAGAGCGGCCGCCGCTCGAGCGCTTGCCCGAGGCGTTCGCGTTGGTGCGTGAGGCGGTCGTGCGCACAAAAGGCATCCGCCCCTACGATGTGCAGATCATGGCGGGCCTGGTGATGGCGCGTGGACAACTCGCGGAGATGGCGACAGGCGAGGGCAAGACGTTGGTTTCCACGCTGCCCTCGTGTGTGCTCGCTCTGGCGGGCAAGGGCGTTCACGTGGCGACGGTCAACGCCTACCTGGCGAGGCGCGACTACGAGTTGATGCGCTGCATCTTTGATTTCCTCGGGCTGACGTCGGCGTTTCTTCCGGAGAAGGCCGCGACCGAACAAAAACGCGCGGCCTACGCGGCGGACATCACGTATGGGACGGGCTACGAATTCGGTTTCGATTATCTGCGTGATCAACTCGCGTTGCTTAACGCGCCTGCGCCGAAACTCGGGAGCAAGTGGTGCGAGGCGATCATGGATTTGCCGGAAACCTCCGCGCCAGTTTCCGCGCAACGCCCGCTGGCTTACGCGGTCATTGACGAGATTGACAGCGTGTTGATCGACGAGGCGGTGACTCCGCTCGTCATCAGCAAGCCGATGCCGCAGGGTGAAAATCCGGAGGCACCGATTTATCATGAGGCGGACGCGGTCGCGCGGGTTTTGACCGAGGAGCATTACGAGTTTTCACGCTACACGAAGAAGATCGCGCTGACGCGTGAGGGACTGGAGCGCGTGTATCAGTTGCACAGCTCGCCTAAGAATCAGCGCCTGCGTCGGGCGTGGCACGAGTATGTCGAGCAGGCGTTGCGCGCGCACCATGTGTTCGAGCGCGATGTGAGCTACCTTGTTAAAAAGGGCGCGGTGGAGATCATCGACGAAAACACCGGCCGCAGTTTCGCGGACCGCAAGTGGCGCGGTGGCTTGCATCAGGCGGTCGAGGCGAAGGAGCGCGTGAAGGTGACGCACGAGACAGAGTCGGACGTCACGATCTCGCGTCAGCGGTTTTATAAACTGTATCCGTTCCTCTGCGGCATGAGCGGCACGGCGAGCGAGGAGGAGAGCGAGCTGCTGGAAGTTTACGGGCTGCGGGTGTTTCCGATTCCGCGGAATCGTCCGCTGCAACGCGTGGATCTGGCGGGGCGGATGTTTGGCACGCGCGAGGCGAAACACGCGGCGATCGTGGAGGCGACGCGGACGATGATCGCGACCGGCCGGCCGGTGCTTATCGGGACGCGCACGGTGCTGCACAGCGAAGAGCTGGCGACGTTGTTCAAGGCGGCGCGCATCCCGTATGTGTTGCTCAACGCCCGACAAGACGAAGGTGAAGCGGAGATCGTGGCGCAGGCAGGACGTAGCGGACGCGTGACCATCGCGACGAACATGGCTGGCCGCGGCACGGACATCAAACTCGGCGAAGGCGTGGAGGAGTTGGGCGGGTTGCACGTCATCGGCGAAGAGCGCAATGAGTCGCGGCGCATCGACCGCCAGCTGTCGGGGCGCGCGGGGCGGCAGGGAAATCCCGGCACGTCCCAGTTCTTCATGTCTTACGAGGACGATTTGATTGCCAGATCGTCGGAAGAGCCACCAACGTCGCCCGAAGCCGGCGAATTGCCTGCGCATCACCTGCGCTTGATGGACGTCTGCCAGTTGCGTTGCGAACACGCGCAGGCGGGCCGTCGCGCCGCAGTCATGCGCGACGATCACTGGATGGAAGGACTCAAAAAGAATCTATAAATCATGAAACGCATTCTCCTCCTGGGCGGGCTGCTCCTGAGCGCCACGAGTCACGGGTTCGCAATCGAGTTCGGTTACACCGAGCCAAACCGCATCGCGCTGGTCGCGTTTCCCGAGGCGGGCGTGATTGCGGAAATTTCGGTGAAGGAAGGCGTGCGTGTGAAGGAAGGTCAGGCGCTCGCCAAATTGAACTGCGAGACGCTCGTGCAGGATTTGCGCATCGGCGAGGAACAGCAGCGCCTGCTGCAATTACGCTTTGACCAGATCAAGGCGCTCTACGCTGCGGACAACGTGTCCAAGGAAGAGCACGAAAAGGCGAAGTCCGACCTGGCGATCGCGTCGCTGCGCGTGCAGCGCATCCTCGCACAGATCAACGACCGGACGTTGCGCGCGCCGTTTGATGGCATCGTGACCAAGATCAACCGCGAGGTCGCCGAGAGTGTTTCGGCCGCGCAAACCGAGGTGATGACCGTGCTGCAACTGGACTCGTTGAAAGTGACGCTGCACCTGTCGGTGCAGGCGGCGACCGGCATCGTGCAAGGCAAGGAGGTCCCGCTGGTGCTCGATGGAAAAACCCGCGTCAAAGGCATCGCCGAGTTCGTCTCGCCGGTGATCGACGCAGCGAGTCACACGGTGCGGGTGACGTTTTCTATTCCGAATGCCGAAGGGCTTTATCGAAGTGGCGTGCGTTGCACGTTGGATGTGGAGGGCGCGGCGACATCAGGCGAAGCACCCGTTCTCGGTCGCGATGGCACGGCGGCAGGTGCGAATGAGCTGCCCTTGCCGGCGCGTCGTCCGCGGGCGACCGGCGGCGAGGTGCCGGTCAACAAGTAGTCAATTTTCAACTACGCGGCAGACAAAACGCAAAAAGCCGCCCGATGAGGGGCGGCTTTTTCGTGTGGTTGTGTCGCGGTCGGAACGATTCGGGCCGGACGGGTTGGGCGCTTAGTTCGTCGTGGCGGTGGCAGGCGTTGCGGCGATGGGCTCGACGACTACGGGCTCAGTCGTCGCAGGCGCGGGCGGCGTGCGAACAAGCGTCAGCTCGGGGACGTCGCGGTATTCGCCGGCGGAGCGCAGGGCGTCGGCATCGCGCACGGTGTTGCGCTTTGTGTTGATCGACTCGTAGGAGAGCAGACTGCCTTTGACGCGTTCGAGGGAGACGAGGGCGACGTTATAGGTGGCGACGGCTTGCAGAAAGCCTTCCTCGGCGGAAGCGCGGCGGTTCTGCGATTCGATCAGAAACTCGATGTAACTGATGGCGGTCGTGTCGCCGCCGAGGAACATCGCTTCGCGGCGTTTCTGGAAGCTGTCGAGGTCGGCGCGGGAGGCGACCATGCTCTCGTGTTTGGCGGACATGTCGCGGTAGGCGGTCTGCACTTCGCGCACGGCGACCTTCACTTCGAGGAGAACGGTCTCGAGCGTGGTGCGGAGTTGCGAGACGAGCTGGCGGGCCTCCAGGCGGCGACGCATGTTGCGCGCCTCGGCCTGGTTGTTGCCGAGCGGATAATCGAGGCGCAGGCCGACGGTGTAACCGGGACGCGCATCGAACTCGTCGTTGAACGTGCCGTTCCAATCATTGCGGCGGATGGAGCCGACGTAGCCTTCGACTAGCAGGTTGAGGACGGGCATCAACTCGTTGCGCGACATGTCGCGGCGGATGGCGGCGGCCTTGAGTTGGAGGAAGGCTTGTTGGATTTCCGGGCGGTTCTCCAAGGCAGCGGTGGCGGCTTTTTCGAGATCGCTGGTGGTGCGATCGAGCACGGGAAGATCGGTCGGAATGATCTCGAGGGCGGACACTTCCTTGTAGGCGGGATCGTTGATCAGCGCCTTGAGGCGGTCCTCGGCGTTGCGCACGGCGCTCTCGGAGCGAACGAGGTCGGCGCGGCGTTCAGCGGTGGCGGCGCGGGCGCGGAGCACTTGCTGGCGCACGGCGTCGAAGTCGCTGCGGGATTCGAGATCGGAGACGGTCTTCGATGCGTCGTCGAAGGCACGCGACTTGGCCTGATAAACGCCGCGTGCGAGGTAGAGGCCCCAGTAAGTGCGGGTGATTTCCAGCAGGTGCGATTCGATCTGGCGGAGGAATTCGTGGCGGGCGATCTCGCTATCGATCTCGGCGATCTGGATGATGCTGCGATTGTATCCGACGCCGGCGCCGTTGAGGAGCGGCTGGACGGCGCCCACGACGAGACGGGCATTGGTCTGCGGGTTGGGCTGGAAAAACACCGAGTTGTTCTCGGTGCGGGAGAGTTCCTGGGTGACGTAAACCTCGGCGCCGGTGGCGGCGACTTTCTTGCGCACGCCGGTGCGGAAACCGAGTTTCTCTTCTTCGTAACGGCTGGAGCCGCCGGTGGTGAGCGTGCTGCCGACAGGATCGTTAAGTTCGTCGTAGCGGCCCTCGACGAAGAAATTCACATCGAACGCGCCTTCGGCTTCCTGGATGGAGGTCTCGCGGATGAGGGGGAGATCGCTGAAGACTTTGATCTGCGACGAGTGCTGGATGGCGCTGACGTAGAGGGCCTCGAGGCTTGTTTCCTTGGACGGAATGTCGGCCTGCACGCGGGCGCCGGAGGAGATGGGATCGCCTTGCAACGTGATCGTCGCGGGCGTGCCGGTGGGATTGGCTTGGAAGGTGCGATCGGCGGTGGCGAGGCGGTTCGACTCGGTCTGGTAGTCGCGGATCATCTGGCGGAACTCGCTGCGGTAGCTGGGCGGTTCTTTGTAGCGGCCCGAACGGGTGCAACCGCTCGTGAGCATCGCGGCAGCGAGTGCGGTCAGGCCGGTGGTTTTCAGCAGTCGAAGAGGGACTGGTCCTGCGATGGATGATTTCATGAAATGGAAGCTGGAGGAACGAAGCGCCTGCCGTGAATTTCACGCCACCGACCGGAGAGGTAAGTCGTCCGACCGCAGAGGCGTGCGCGCGAGTTATGCGAAATGCGCCAACGTTTTGTAAGTGGGTAAAGTAGGTAAAAAATACCAAAGAGCGGACGCCAATTAGCGGCGAAACCTGCCATAACTTTGCGCGACAAGAACTGCGTCCGGCCAATCCGGGCGGCGCGGTCCCGTCCAGATGACCGTTCTCGAACGGTCAGACCTTTTTCCAACTAACGAATTTCACGCTCCTTCATGAATTCCGACCGCTTCTATTTCCGTCGTTTTTTCAAAAAGTCCGCCGCTGTCGCGAAGGCCCCTGTTCGGAAGCGTCTGTTGGAGACGTTGGAGGATCGCATCCTTTACGACGCGGCCCCGGTGGTGACGGTGCAGACGGACACGGCGGTCGGACTCGGCGAGACGATCGGCGTCACTGTGTCGTTCGACAATGCCGGCACCGACACCGGTTTCGGGCCCTGGGTTGACGTTGCGATTGATCGCAATGGTGCGGATGGCACTGCGCTGCTGCCGGACGGCGTGACTCCCGGCCCGGTGGACGGTTTTGTTTTGGCAACGCCGCCGCAGTATCTGGGCGTGGGGTTGAACTACACGATCATCACGCTCGACGACACGGCCAACGGCGGTCTCGGCGTGTTGCATCCCTACGCGACGGATGCGAATGGCGACGCGGTTTACGTCAGCACGAGCGACCCCACGAGCCCGTTCTACAACATGCTCAACGGGCGTTACCAGAGCGGCGATTTGCTCATGGTGATCGAGATGCCGTTCGGCAGTTTTACGCCGGACCAGCCGGCGGCGGACATTACGTTTTCTCTCGAGCTAAGCGAGTTCGCCGACGTGGGGGCAGTGTTGCCGATCTCGGCGGCGGCAGGCTTCCGCTACGGCATGGATGCATTGGTCAATCCCGACGAAGATCCCGCGATCATCGGCAATGCCTTTCACGTCAGCCCTCAGGTGGAGGCCACGCTCGCGACGGTTGGCAAACAGTTCAGCGGTCCGGAAAGCGAGACGGCCACCGGGCCGAATTTCCTGCGCACCTACCGCATCTACGTCGATGTCGCGGCAGGCCAGTCGTTGAGCAACCTGAACTTGTTCGACCAGTTGTCGGACCAGCTTCAGTTCGTCGGCATCAGTGGCTCGAGCCATGCCTACACGCTCATCACGCAGCCTTCGACGAGCCTGCCGGGCGGCGATATCCAGGTGGAGTTCAACGGCACGATCGTCGGCACCGCCGGGGCGCAGGATGCGTGGATCGATGTTCAATTCTACGTGCCGCGTCTCGATGCGGCCAACGCGTCGGTGTTGAACCAGGCGACCGGTGCGTTTCAAACCATCGAGAATCAGGCTTACGGCTATGCCAACTGGACGCCGCAGGATCCTCGCGATGCGACGCTGCGCGTCGGCTTGAACGTCGCGCTCGATGGCAGCGGCAATCCCGATCTGGGCACACTTGGGACGGTGGAAAACACCTTCGTCGCCAAATCGCTCGCGGTTCAAAAAGGCGTCGTGATCTCCACCGACACCGGTGCGACCGGAGCCACGCCGGGGGACATCCTCACCTACACGATCGATTTCCAAATCTCGGATTATTACGCGTTCGGATCGGTCGTGATCACCGATGTGTTCTCGGACGGCCAGGTGCTGACCGGCTTCACGCCCACGCTTCAGATCAACGGCAACACGTTCACGCTGTCGGCGGCGGCGATGACCAACTACACGACTAGCTACAACGCTGCGACCGGGCAGACGACCGTCACCTTCGACATCTCTGCCGAATTGATCGCGCGGGGTAGGGCGGACGGCAATTTGTTGGGCGGCGGTATCGATCCCACCGCGCCGACCCCGGGCATCGCCAACAACCTCAACGCTTATAACGACGGTGCGACCACGGGCCGGATCACCTTTCAAACCCAGATCCTCGACCAGTTCGCTGTGGCGCACACCTTGGCCGGACAAAGCGGCGAAGCGTCACTCAACTCGCGCGACGCGCTCACCAATGACGTGACCATCGAAGGCGCGGTGTTGGACCTCGCGCCCGGTTTCGCGAGCCTGGGCAATTACCGCGACGACGCTTCGACGCAGTCGGTGAGTATCGTGGAAGGCGAGATCACCAAGACGATCTACGCCATCAACGGCCTGCTTGTCACCGACCCGACGTTTAACGCGATCTATCGCAACTCCGCCGGCGCGATCATCATCAGCCCTGCGGATACCATTACCTATCGTCTGACGTATTCGGTGCCGTCCGGAGATCTCGAGGATTTCCGTTTTGCCGATTACCTCCCGTTGCCGGTTTTCAGCGCGGGCGAAGTGGCGACCTTCAACGCGTCGGGGTCCGGGGTGCCACCGGCGGGTTCGGTTCATTACGGTCCCGGTCACACGATGAACCAAATCGGCGGAGGCGGGGCGCTCGGCGATCCGACGATCACCGTCAACTCGGCCAACAACTCCATTAACTTCAGCTTTGGTGACGCCAGCGATCCGACAAACACGGAGCGGTTGGTCGATATTTTGTTCACCGTCACGGTGAGCGCGAATCCGTTTGCCGACGGTTTATATCTGACCAATCAGGCGCTGGCAGCCGAACGCAGCACGCAGCAGCCGTCGATCGAATCGAGTTCGCAGGCCATCATCCAAGTCGTCCTCGGTCAGCCCGACGTCAGCATCAACAAAGGTGTCGTTGCGTCCACGCAGGGCGGAGCTGCGTCCACGACGGGCGGACTCACCTTTGCGGGCACCAGCGGCAACGGTTTCACCGGCACGCTCACGGGCTCGGCCAACGCGGCGGCGATCGGCGCGCTGGATCTGGTTGCGAATCCCATTCTCCCCGACGCGGGCGATCGCGTGCGCTTTGCGCTCGTGGTGCAGAATAACGGCGGCGCGGATGCCTTCGATGTCACCTTCAAGGACAAGATCGCGGGATCGTATGAGAACAACTACGCGACTTCGGCCGCGTTCGCCTCGGCGACCAATCTCCGCGTTTATGACGGCGCGGGCGCTTTGCTGACGAACGGCGGGGATTACACGCTCTCATGGAACAACACGACGAAGGAGTTCTCCGTGCAGCTCGTCGACGGAGGCACCGGTAACGGCGGCCTGAATTTCGGACGCAATCCGGTCACCAACGCCGATGTCACCGATGGCAGCAACTCCGTGGTGGTTCTCTACGATCTCACGGTCGCGACGGGTGCGGTGGCTGCGTCCACCATCACCACTCACGCCACGTTGACCAACTACGCGGGGGCCGAGGGTGGCGCCGACCATTCGGCGCTGGACCGTATTGATGCGGCTTCCGTGCGCATCGCCATTCCGGAAGTGGCCAAGACGCTGGTGACGACGTCCGTTGTCGAGACGGGCAACAGTGCCCTGCAAGCCGTCATTGGCGAACTCGTGACCTACCGGATCACGATCACGGTGCCCGAGGGCACGACGTTGCGAACGGCGATCACCGACGCGATGGATGCGGGTCTGGCGTTCGTGGGGATTACGAGTGTGACGTCCAGCAGCGGCGTTTCATTCACCAACCCCATCAGCACCGGCACCAATCCCACGAACGTTACCGTGGGCAGCTCCGGTGGCGGCGTGGGCAATATTCTCGCGTTCGATTTTGGCGCGGTCACCAACACGAACACCAACAACGCCACGGCCGAGACCATCATTGTCGAATACCAGGCCGTGGTGTTGAACGTCACCGCCAACCAGTCCGGCACGCAGCTCAACAACACGGCCGATCTCAGCTGGGTATGGACCGACGATCGCGCCGCCGCGGTGGTCGCCGCCGCCACGACAGCAAATCTCTCGGGTTTCAGCACCAACAACCGGGGCTCCTTCACGGGCGTCGCAACCACGATCGACGGCGTTGCGCTGGCGGTGGGCCAATTGATTCTCGTCAAGGACCAGACGAATGCCGCTCAGAACGGCATCTACCTTGTCACCGCAGTGGCCGGCACCGCCACGCTCGTGCGAGCGGACGGCTACGACCAGCCCGCCGAGTTGCGCGGCAATGCCTATGCTCCGATCGCCAACGTGGCGGCGGGTGCGTCCAATGCCGGCAAGCAGTTCGCCCTCTCCGCGAACGTCAACAGCGTCAACGGCTCCGCGGTGACGTTTGAAGAACTGGTCGGGTTGACCACATCGCTGACGGATTCCTCCAATGTCGTCACGGTGGTCGAGCCCCAGCTCTCGATCAGCAACAGCCTTTCGTCCAACAACACCACGTGGATCAACGACGGCACACTCCAAGTCTCGGCGGGCCAGACGGTGTATTATCAAGTCGTCATCGAGAACACCGGTAACGTCGCCGCCTACGATCTTTCTCTCTACGATCGCCTGCCCAACATCTTGTTGGAGGCCGGAGTATCCGGCACGAAGATCTACTCGGTCATCGTTTCGAACCTTGATGGAAGCGGTGCCGTCAACATCACCGGCAACGGTGACTTCGTCATCGTGGATGACACCACCTATCTGCACGACCCCTTGTTCGTGCCCTTGCCCGCGCTGACCTCGGCCAACTCCTCGCTGGATCTGGCCGTCGGCAAAAAAATCACGATCGTCGTTGAGTCCAAAGTGAAAGACGACGCGGTGGCCGCCTCCACCCATCCGAACGGCATCCAAGTTCGCTGGACCAGCCTCAACGATAACGTCCGCAGCATCGAGAACACCGATATCGATGTCGATCCCTCGATCCCGGTTGGCGGCATCAAGACCCCGATCGTTCTCTCCATCCACAACGCCACGGCCGCGGTGAACGCGCCGACGGGCTATCCGGCGGGGGCGACCACCATCGCCATCGACAACTTCACCGGCACCATCGCGGTCGGCACGGCGATTTATTCAGGCGGGACGTTCCTCGGCACCGTTGCGAGCACGGTTCAGACCTCGGGCAACACCACCTCGATCACGTTTACGACCGGGCTCGCCGTTTCTCTTACGAACAACGAGGTGCTCACTGTCGCCACGGCCGTCGAGCGCACTGGCTCGCAGGGCGCCGCTGGCGGTCTCAATAACTACGCGGCGACGGATGATCTTACCTCCACGATTTTGGAGATTCAACCGGTCGCCATCGTAAAGGATTTGATCGGTTCGGGAGTTGATAATGCCAACAACTCCGCCACCGAAGCCGTCATTGGCGAATACGTGGACTACACGATTTCGTTCGATATTCCGAAAGGTCTCATCCGCGGATTCACGCTCACCGACGTGCTCCCCCCGGGCATGGCCTTTGTCGACTTCCTCAGCATCACGGTCGGCACCAATATCACGACCAACATCTCCGGTGTGACTGGCGGAGTGCCCACCGCCACGGCCAACTCGCTCACGGCAGGTGCCGGCACCAATGCTGCCCGCCTTGATGGTAACACCACGGTTTCCAGCAACGGCAGCGGCTTCGTTGTTAATTTCGGCGACATCTACAACAGTGCGACCGCCGCCGTGCCGGGCGACTACGTTGCACCGCAACAGATCACCATCACGTATCGCGTGGTGGTCACCAACATCATCGCCAACCAGTCCGGCGATACGTTCACCAACGTGGCCTCGGTGGCCTACTCCTCCGTGAACGACACCACGGGCACGTCGGTAAATCTGAATACAAACTCGGCTCCGCCCGACACCGTTACCTTGATCGAACCGGCGTTGCAGGTGGTGAAAACCATCACGCCAGCCACCGGCACGCGTGATGCGGGCGATCCAGTCCAATACACGATCATCATCAGCCACACCGGCGCGAGCCAGACGGATGCGTTCGACCTCAGCTTCAACGACCCGCTCTCTCCCTATCTTTCCACGGGTTCGTTTACGGTCATTCACTCCACGGCAGGCGATATCTCCGCTCAGTTTGAAGTCGCCGGAGGCCAGCTGCGGACGATTGCCGGAGCCGATGTCGATTTGCGGCAAGGCGCCAACATCACGATCACCGTCAATACGACGATCACGGCCAATGCACCTGCCGGCGTCAGCCTCGCGAGCACGGCGACGGTGGGCTGGACGAGCATCGACGGCACCCCGTCGTTCCTGTCGTCGCACACCACAGATGTGACGGGGGCCGACGACACCGAGCGCACCGGGGCCGGAGGTGTCGGCGCGGATAGTTTGGTGCTCAATAACTACGCGGCCACCTCCACCGCGATGCTCGCCGTTGCCACGCCTGCGGCGGATCTCCAGTGGCAAAACGGCTCGGTGAGTGCGGATGATTCATCGGTTGCCACCTCGGCCGGCGGTAGCCTTGTGATTGGCGAACAGGCCTACTTCGATATTTTGGTCACGCTTCCCGAAGGCATCACGCAGGACTTGCGGGTGTTGCTCAATCTGCCTGCTGGAATGCGTTACGACAGCTACACGATTCTCACCGCAGCCGGCTCCTCCAGCCTGATCCCGAATGGCTTTGGTGGCACCGTGGCTCAACCCCCGGGAGTAACGATCAACGGCGGAGTCACCACGTTCGATTTCGATAACAACGTCACCACCGCCAACACCAACACGCCGACCGACAACGCCTTCGTGATCCGCGTGACCGCCACGGTGTTGAATACGCTCACAAATCAGGTCGCGGTCGAGTTGAGGCCGACGGTTACGTTGCAATTCAACGATCCGGACGGCACTTCAAACAACGGCACGCCCACTCCCAGCCGTTCAGTAAATGATGGCAACGCAGGTAATAATCCCGTCGTCACCATCGTCGAGCCCACGCTCGCGATCACCAAGAGCTCCACGCTCCCTGCTGGCAACCCGCTCGATGCCGGCGACACGATTAACTACACGATCACGCTGACCAACAGCAGTGGGCAGACCGCCTACGACGTCACGCTCAGCGACCTTCTCAATGCGAATTTGACCTTGGCCACGTTGGGCTCGGTCGCGACCACTGGCGGTGCGACTGCCGTGCTCGCCGATCTCGAAATCGTCGAGACCTCCACGGGCTCCGGTATCTACATTCTACGCACCACGTCCGGAGCCAATATCGATATCCCGACGGGGGCCTCGGTAACCATCACCTTCTCCGCGACCGTCTCCAACACGATCCCGACCGCCACGACCATTCCCAACGTCGCGAACGTCCGCTGGACCTCGACCGACGGCACCACCCACACCGAGGAACGTGGCGGCGGTGGGGTCCTCGACAACGCTCCCACCACGATCAATCAGGCGCTGACCACCGGCGTGCTCAATAACTACGCGCTGTCCTCCGCCGTGGTGAACAATGCGGTCAACAATATCGTCGTGACCAAGGCCGTCACCAACACCAGCGTTGGCGGCAACGACGGCGTGGCCGCTCCGGGCGAGATTGTCACCTACACGCTCACCGTGACGCTGCCCGAAGGCGTTGTGCCCGGCCTCCGCATCCGCGACGCGTTGCCCGCCGGCATGGCCTACATCGCCGGTTCGCTCAGCTTGGGAGACCTCACCGGTTTCGGCGGTTCGGTCACCGCTCCCGGGGTCAGCCCCACCTCCGGCACGACCTACACCAATGGACAGGACATCGAGTTCGCTTTCTCCTCGATCACCGTCACCGCCGACAACAACACGACCAACAACACCTTCACGTTTACCTTCCAGGCGGTCGTGCTCGATGTCGTAGGTAACGTCGGCGCACCCACACCACAGACGGTTCTCTCCAACTCCGCCTCGCACAACAACGGCTCCGGCAGCACCTACGGCGGCACCACCGCAAACGCGAACGTCACGGTGGTCGAGCCCCGTATCGCCAACTTCAATCAATCGGTGACCGCGTCTTCCCTGGACGCAGGGGATGCGGCGAGCTACAGTATCACCTTCTCCAATACCGGCACCTCCACCGCCTACGAGGTGAACGTGGCCGATGCACTACCGGCCTCACTGGCGTTGAACCTCGCCTCCATCTCGGTCACCATGACCGGAGGTTCGGCCGGGGTCACCAACAACTCCAGCGGCAACAACCTCAATCTGAGCATTGCCACGATTCCCGTCGGTGGATCTGTGACGATCACCTACACGGGCACGCTCCAGTCAACGGTCACGCCCAACCAGACGATCTCCAACACGGCGAACCTTACGTATTCCAGCCTGCCCGGAAACCAGACTGCAGCGGGCGGCTACAACCCCAACGCCGACGTTACCACCGACCACGAGCGCACCTACGCCGCTTCGTCCGCCGCCAGCTTCAACGCTGCGGCCGCTACGTTCGCGAAGTCGCTCTTTTCGACTGACAAGGCGTTCACCACCGGCAGCAACGTCGCCATCGGTGAAATGGTCACTTACGCACTGAAGGTCACGCTCCCCGAAGGCAGCACGCCGGATCTCACGATCATTGATCGCCTGCCGGTCGGCCTTAAATACGCGGGCGCCTCGCTCGTCACCATAGCTGACTTTAGTGAAGGCCTGTTGACGGATGACTTCAGCGGCACGTTGCCCATTCCCACGATCACGGGAGGCGGCACCAGCGGTGCCGATTTGGAATTCGTCTTTGGCTCGATCGCCGTCAACGGCGACAACGCCACCGGCAACAACAGCTTCGTCATTTTCGTCACTGCGGTCGTTGAAAACGAGCTCGGTAACCAGAACGCCCAGGTCCTCGCTGCCGACGCGACCTTCGACATCTCTGGCGATGGCCAGGCCGTGTTTACCACGCCGGCGGTCAACGTCACCGTCGTGGAGCCGCGCGTAAACGTCGCGAAAACCGTCACGTCCGCCACCACCGGTATCGACGCAGGGGATACGGTGACTTACCAGATCACGATTAACAACCTCGCGGCCAACGGGGCGTCCGCCGACGCCTTTAACGTTGCGCTGACCGATGTTTTGCCTGCGGGCCTTTCCATCACTGCCATCGGTGCGCCCACGCTCAGCGGCGGCGCGACGGTCGATACGATGGGTGATGTCGGCAACACCATCACAGGTGTGTTCGATATTCCGCTCGGCGGCTCGGTCACCTTCACCGTAACGGCACTGGTCGCCGACACGGTCAACCCGGGCCAGACGCTCACCAGTGACACCAATGTCACCTTTGCCTCGCTCAACGATGCCAACACGGGCGAGCGTAACGGTTCCGACATCACCAATCCGGAGAGCAATACGCCGCCCACCGACAACGCGATCCTCAACAACTACGCCGTGGGCGTGGATGTGTCGGTCACGGTCGCGAATAACTTCTCGGTGACCAAGTCGCTGCTCAGCACCAGCGAAAGCGGCAGCACCGGTAACAATGTTCTCATCGGCGAGACGCTGACCTATCAACTCGCCGTGGCGGTGATCGAGGGCACGACCCAGAATCTCTCGCTCGTCGACACCTTGCCCGCAGGCCTGACCTACGTGCCCGGCTCGGTCACCGTTACTAACGCAAACGGCGTTACCATTAACGGGCTCACGGCTTCGCTCGCCGGCCAGACGCTCACGATCGCGGCCACCAGCGTCGTCAATCCCGGTGGCAGCAACGGCACGACGAACAACCCCGTGGCTCCTGAGATGGATGTCTTCTTCATCACCTATCAGGTTCAGGTTGCGAACGTCGTCGGTAACACGGCCGGCACGACGCTCATCAACGACGTCGACGCCAGCGCCACGGGCGTGCCCAACGACAACAACAATCAGGTCACCGTCACCGTGACGGAGCCCGCGCTCACGCTCACGAAGGCCAGCGACGACACCGACGGTAGCGTCACGCGCGGTCAGTTGATCACCTACACGCTCACGCTGACGAACTCGGGCACTGCCACCGCCTACGATCTTGCCTTGACCGACGTGATCCCGACCGGCCTCACGCTGGTCGCCGGCTCTCTCACCGTGGCCGGCGGCACCAACACGTCTTCGGGCGCCAATATTAATGTCGGGTTCACCAGCCTTGCCGTGGGCGCGTCCGTCACCGTGACCTATCAAGTCCGTGTGGATCTCGCGAATACCGCCGGCACCGTCATCGAGAACAACGCCCGCGTGAGCTACAGCTCGCTGCCAGGCACCGTGACAGGTGAACGTAGTTACGCCCCCAATACGGCCAACGAAGTTTACAACGCCACCACCGATCCGCGCCAGGACACCGAACGCATCACGGTCGGCACCGCCTCCATCGGCGACCGCATCTGGCAAGATCGCAACGGCGACGGCGTGCAGGACGCCGGCGAAACCGGCATCTCTGGTGTGCGCGTCTACATCGATCTCGACGGCGACGGTATCTATGACAGCAGCGAGGAGCCATCGACCGTCACGGATATTAACGGCAGCTATGTTATCAGCGGCCTCGCCGCCGGCACCTACACCGTGCGCGTGGATACCTCCATTTTGCCAGCCGCCGCGACGCAGACCTTCGACTTAAGTGGACCGCTCGACCACACCGCCTCCGCGACGCTCACCGCCGGCCAGAACCGCACCGATGTCGATTTCGGTTATCAAGGTGGTGCCTCGGTCGGCAATTTCGTGTGGGACGACACCAACGGAAACGGGCGTCAGGATGCCTCCGAGCCCGGCGTGGCCGGCGTTGCCCTCACGCTCACCTTCGCCGGCTTCGACGGGATTTTCGGAAATGCCGACGACCAGTCGTTCTCCACGGCCACGGATGCGTTGGGCAACTATGCGTTCTCCGGTTTGTTTGGCGGCAACTACCGCCTCACGACCACGTCGCCCGCAGGCATGCAGTTCACGACGCAGGACAGTCCGCTGGCCACGGATGTGACTGACAGCGATGCCAACATCACCACAGGCAGGGTGGATTTCACGCTCACCAACACCCAAACAAACAACAACATCGACGTCGGCCTCTACACTCCGTCGAGTCTCGGCAACCTCGTTTATAACGACCTCGATGGCGACGGCGTGCGCGACGCAGGTGAACTCGGTATCGCGGGCGTGACCGTCACGGCCACCTGGCTTGGTCTCGACGGCGTCGACGGTGGCACCGGTAGCAATGCCGATGTTACTTACACCGCCACCACCGATTCCACGGGCGCCTGGTCGGTCACGGGTCTTCCTCCCGGCGTTTATCGCGTGACGGTTGGCCTGACCACAGGCGGTTTTAACACGCTCACCGACAGCATCGACAACGGCGTGCTCGATCCTGCGAACGGCGTGCTCGTGACCGTGCCTTCAGGTTCGACTCTCACGAATATCGACTTCGGCCTGCGCGGTGCGGGCAGCGTCGGCAACCGCGTCTATCACGACGTCAACGCGGATGGCGACTTCGACGCTGGCACGGACCTCGGTCTC
>JBEVND010000127.1:0-3376 GCA_040508285.1 Rariglobus sp.
CACCCCGTTCTCCCGGCCGGAAACGCCTGCGTGATTACCTTGAACACCCCGCACTTCCCCGTCCAAGCCGGAGTGGCCGCGGGCCTATCTGCCTACCTCGTCCTACAGTCTGGCCAGTCCGCCCCGCCATCCGCGCCCGCATTCCCACGTTCCCGATCGCGCATCTGGATTTGACCCGCAGAGAGCGCCGCCCGAATGTCCCGCCATCCATGACGTTGGACGACATCACGAAAGCCTTGCTCGCATCCTACGAAACCGAAGGTGGCATCAACCACCTCGATGGCATCAACCTGCCGTCCGGCGATTCGGTCAATCGCCTCGCGTCCGACTTCATGCACCTGCTCTTCCCCGGTTTCTTCGAGCAGAAAGGCCTCACCAAAAAAGACGTGCCCGATCTCACGGTGCGCCGGCTCAACACGATTCAGTCCGCGCTCTCGGACAACATCGAGAAAGCCCTGCGCCACGCCCGTGATCCTGAGCCAGCCGCCCGCGCCGCCGATCTTTCCATGCAGTTGCTAGGCCGCCTGCCAGCCGTCCGGCAGATCGTGCAGACCGATGTGCAAGCCGCCTACGCCGGCGACCCCGCCGCCCGCAGCGTTGAGGAAATCATCCTCGCCTACCCTTGCGTGCTGGTGATCTCGCTCCAACGCGTTGCCCACGAACTCTACAAACTCGGCGTGCCCATTCTCCCGCGCATGCTCACCGAGTATGCCCATGAACGCACCGGCACCGATATCCACCCGGGTGCACAGATCGGCACGCATTTCTTCGTCGACCATTGCACCGGCGTCGTCATCGGCGAGACCGCCCGCATCGGCAACCACGTCAAAATCTACCAAGGCGTCACCCTTGGCGCCAAATCCTTCGAGGTCGATAACGACGGCAACCCGATCAAGGGCGTGAAGCGTCACCCCGACATCGACGACAACGTCACGATCTACGCCCACGCCACGATCCTCGGCGGTGACACCAAAATCGGCGCCCACTCGATCATCGGCGCCAACGTGTGGATCCTCGAAAACGTGCCACCCAACAGCATCGCGTATTACAAAAACGAGAACCTCGTCATCCGCTCGCGCCGCAAAAAAGAGAAAGCCCTCGAAAGTCGCGAAGTCGCCGAAATGCAGGCGTGGGATTGGTCGATCTGAAGCCGGGCATGTCGGATCGTTTTCGGTCCGCAACGTTTAAACCACCGCGGTCCGTCCAAGCTCGTTCGCTTTAGCAAAGGCGGCGCGTGTTACGCTGCAGCGCGATGAACGCAGCGGACGATTCAGCGACAAACGCGCTCAAAAAAACGAGCGTCGCTCGTCCATCAGCCTCGTAGTTCACGCGCCGAAGTTCTGCGTAACGGCCTCACACAGCCCGGCGAACGTCTCCTCGGCCAGCGGGAGTTTGCGTCCTTTCAAAAACGACACGCCCCAGCGGCGCTTCAGTTTACGTTTACCGAGCGGCAGCGAAACGAGGACGCCGCGCGCCAGTTCATCCCGTGCAATCCATGGGGCCAGCACGCCGGCGCCGATACCGATTTTCACCAGTTCTTTGATCGCTTCCATGCTTCCGAGCTCGATCACGTTCTGCAACGACACGCCTTCTTCGCGGAAGTAATCCGCCACCAACCGGAACGTGTAACTGCTCTTATTGTAGAGCACCAACGTCTCCGCTGAAACTTCCTCGCGCGGAGCGCGCCCTTTCACTGCCCACGGGTGCATCGGCGAAACCAGAAACCGCAACTCGTCATCGAAGAGCGGGCGAAAATCCAGGTCGTCTGCATTCGCCTCCGATTCAAGCGTGAGCGCGATATCCACTTGGTTACTGCGCAACAACTCCAACTGACGCGGATGATCGCCCGATTCAATTTTGATCACGCACTTCGGGAAGCTCTGCTTAAATTCGCGCAGCACTGTAGGGAGAATGTGGTGACACGCCGTCGTGCTCGCGCCCACACGCAGACGCCCCTGCCCCCAGTTTTGCAGCTCTTCCAGCGCGGTGCGCGCATCCTGCATCTCGCGCAAAATCCGCTCCACGTGCGGGAGCAACTGTTCGCCTGCTTGTGTGAGATACACCTTTTTCCCCACGCGATCGAATAACTGGACGCCGGTATCGCGCTCCAAAGTCTTGATCGTGTGGCTCACCGCCGACTGCGTAAGAAACAGGTCTTTCGCCGTGTGCGTAAAGCTCCCGCGCCGGGCGAGAGTTGCGAAAGCGAGCATTTGACGGCTGTCGAGTGTGGCACTCATCGATGAAGATTCCTCATCATTTTCATTAAATGTTTGAAAAGCATTTCTTGGACCAAACGCAGTCCATGGCACGTGGAAGGCTAGATGCAAGGACTTCCAAGCATGTCCACCACCGCGCCAAAGCCTGCCTCCTCGCCCTTGCCCCGGCAACCGTTGCGCATCGGTTTCATCGCTTTGAACGACTCTGCGCCCATCATCGTGGCGCACGAACACGGCTTCTTTAAAAAGCACGGTCTCCACGTGGAGCTCAGCCGCGAGGTCGGCTGGGCCACCATTCGCGACAAGATGATTTATCGCGAGCTGGACGCCGCGCATGCCCTCGGCGCGATGGTCATCAGCACCAACCTGGGTCTCAACTGCCTGCCCTGCGAATGCCTCACCGCGTTCGTCCTCAACACCAACGGCAACTGCATCACGCTCTCCGAGGAGCTCTGGAACCGCGGCGTGCGCGACGCCGCCACCATGCGCGACGAGATCGTTCGTTCCCGTCACGAGCGCACGTTTGTTTTCGGCGTCGTCTTCGCCCACTCCTCGCACCGCATCCAGATCTGCGACTGGCTCCGCAGCGCCAACGTCAATCCCGAGAAGGACGTTCGTATTGTCGTCGTGCCGCCGCCGCAGCTTTTCCGCAACCTCGCTGCGGGCACCATCGACGGTTACTGTGTCGGCGATCCGTGGAACTCCCTCGCCGTGCGCGAGAAGATCGGTTGGTGCGCCGCCTCGAGCGCCGATCTTGATCCAGGTCACGCCGAGAAAGTGATCATGGTCCGCTCCGACTTCGCCGAGAACCGCGCCGAGGAACACCTTGCCATGGTCGCCGCCCTCACCGAAGCCGCCGCGCTCTGTGACAAGGCCGCGTTTCGCCCTGAGTTATGTGAACTGCTCGCCCGCCGCGAATACATGAACGTCCCTGCCCGCGTGATCCAGTCGAGCCTCGTCGGACCGTTTGACTACGGCCACGGCCGCACGGCCCCGGCCAACGACTTCATTCATTACCACCGCGGCAATGCCAACGATCCCACCGCCGCCAAGGCTGCGTGGCTCATCGAGGGTTTTAACCGCCACCACTTTCTCCCGACCGGCGTGGTCATCCCGCCCGACCTCGGTCGCAACGCCTTCCGCTCCGATCTCTACCAGCT
>JBEVND010000233.1:0-5906 GCA_040508285.1 Rariglobus sp.
AAGAAATTAGAACCCAAATGAACAAAACCAAACTGATCCTCGCAGGTGCCTCCCTGTTCCTCGCCGCGGCATTCTCCGCCCAGGCCCAAACCTCCACCAACACGGTGACCACCACCACCTCCTACCAGAGCAACGTTTACGGTGCTGTGAAGGGTGACTGGGAGTTCACGCTCGGCGGCTCCGGCGCCAGCAACAAGGACATCGACAACTCCCTCGGCGGCGTGAATTTCTCGCTCGGCCACTACCTCACTGACGGCCTCGAACTCTCCGTTCGCCAGTCCATCAATTATTCCAACTCCAACGCTGCTGGCAGCGATTCCGCCTACGACGGTTCGACCTTCGTCGCTCTCGACTATCACTTCGGCGATAGCCGCCTCCGTCCGTTCGTTGGCGTCAATGCCGGCGGTCTCTACGGTGACACCACCAGCAACACCTGGGCCGCTGGTCTCGAGACCGGTCTCAAGTTCTACGTCCAGCCGAAGACCTTCCTCTTCGCTCTCGTGAACTACGCCTGGACCTTCGATGATTCCGATGGTGCTACCGATAACTTCGATGACGGCGCTTTCCTCTGGCAGGTCGGCGTTGGTTTTAACTTCTAATCGAAGTTAGTAATTTAGAATTCGCTGGCGCCCCGCAGAACTATTCTGCGGGGCGTCTTACTTTACGGCCATGACGCTCATTCCCCATATCCACCGGTTGCGCTCCTGGTTTTTATTACGTCCCCGATTCTGGATCTGGGTCGGAGCCATTGCTCTCGTTTTACTGCTGGTTCGTATCGCTCTGCCCGTTTTTATCGAACGCGCAATCAACGACCGCCTCGCCAAAGTCGAAGGCTACTCAGGCAAGGTCGACGACATTGACCTCCAACTTTTCCGCGGCGCTTATCGCCTCAAAAATGTCGAAATCCTCAAGCGCGATGGCGAACGACTGGATCCGTTTTTTGCCGCCGAAGTCGTCGATTTCTCGCTCGCGTGGGGCGAACTGTTCCGCGGCCGGCTGGTGAGCGACATCTTTCTCGTCGCCCCCAAATTGCGGTTCACCAAAACCGAAACACCGGTTGACGCCGGTGAGGAGGGTCGCCGCTGGCAAGATGTGATCCAGGACATCTTCCCCATCGAGATCACTCATCTTGAAATCACCCGTGGCGAAATCGGCTACGTCGACGCCAAGAGCACGCCACGTGTGGACATCTCCATTCGCGACCTGCACGCAGTCGCCACCGGTCTTCGCAACGAGGCCACCGTGGCAACCGGACCAAATCCCGCCGTGCTCTCCGCCGAGGGTATTACGATCGGCGACGGTCGGCTAAAGCTTTTCGCACAGGGCAGTCCCCTCGCCGACCAGCCTACGTTTAACATCAAGCTCGATGTGCAGGACGTGAATCTCGTCGCGCTTAACGATTTCCTCGAAGCTTACGCCAACGTCGATGTCTCGGCCGGCAAGTTCCAGCTCTACGTCGAAGTAAATGCCGCCGGCGGGGCATTCGAGGGCTACATCAAACCGTTCCTCGATCACGTCGAATTCAAGAACCTTTCCGACGAGTCCAAGGGCATCTTCCGCCGCATGTGGGAAGGCATCGTGAGCGGCGTTTCTTCTATCGTGAAAAACGACGACCGTGATCAAGTGGCCACACGCATCCCCTTCTCGGGGAACTTCGAGAAAACCAAAGTCGGCGTCTGGTCCACGATCGTCCATCTGGTGCGCCACGGTTTCGGCCGCGCGCTGTTTGAAGGTCGCGATGACACACCCCCGCCGTCGCTCAATCTGAATACACGCGCCGACGAGAAATCCGATAGTAAGGAAAAGCCCAAAACCGATAAATCGTCGGCACCTGCCGGCTCCCAAAACTCACGTCAGAACTGATCAACTTTAAGACTTACCATGATGACGCCCTCTACGATTTCACTTCACGGTAAAACCGCTCTTGTTACCGGCGCAGGTTCAGGCATCGGCAAAGCGACCGCCCTGCTTCTCGCTGAGGCCGGTGCCTGCGTAGGCGTGCTCACCCGCACCGCCAAGGAAGCGCGACGCACCGCCCGCGAGATCACCGATGCCGGTCACCAAGCGATTCCACTCGTCGCCGATGTAGCGGACGAAAAATCCATGAAGGCCGTCTTTGCCACGTTGAAGAAAAACTGGGGCCGCCTGGACATCGTCATGGCCAACGCCGGTATCAACGGCCTCTGGGCCCCCATCGACGAAATCAAAGTGAGCGACTGGGACGAGACGCTTAATGTGAACCTTCGCGGGACGTTCATCACCGTGAAACACACCGTTCCGCTGATGAAAGAACACGGCGGATCAATCATCGTGGTGTCGTCAGTCAACGGCACGCGCATGTTCAGCAATACCGGCGCGAGCGCCTATGCCACGTCCAAGGCAGGCCAGGTTGCCTTTGCACGCATGGTGGCCTTGGAACTCGCGAAACACTCCATTCGTGTGAACACGATTTGCCCCGGCGCCATCGAAACCAGCATCGGCGACAACACGAATGCGAAACACCTGAGGCGCATCCGTGAACCGGTGCGGTTTCCCAAGGGGCAAGTCCCCCTGACGCGTGGTCGCCCGGGTCACGCATCGCAAGTGGCCGAGCTGGCGCTCTTCCTCGCTTCCGATCACTCGACCCATATCACGGGCACGGAGGTGTTCATCGATGGTGCCCAGTCGCTTTTGCAAGGGTAGTTCGTGCAATATCTGGAAATCCCCCATGGGCGATACGGGTTCGCCCTGATGCCTGTGATTTACGAAAGTGATTAATATTGGCCGATAATTCTCATGAAATCCAACTCCGCCCAATCCGATACGTTCATCACCGCATCCCACGAAGACATTTCGCAACGCGCCCGCGAGCTTTGGGCTGGTTACGGCCATCCCGAGGGTCGCGACGAACAGATCTGGCTCGAAGCCGAGCGTCAGTTGCTGGGCGTGGATCCGTTGGTTGAAGGCCAAGGCGACACCTCCGTCTCCGCCAAGCAATTCGACGAAGCCACCTCCCAAGGTAAACCCCGCACTCGTCTTCCTGCCAAAAGCAGCTCCGGCAAAGCCGCCGCTCGCAGCAAGCGTTGACCAGTCCTGAACAAGCGCCTGATAAGGCGCGCCCTTTCGTTTCCGAGCCCCTCCTATGCCAAATCCCAGGCGCATGAGGGGCCTCTTATTTTCAACCCATCTCACTATGAAAAACCGCGTATCCACCTCCTCATTACTTTTCCTCACGGCGTTTCTGTGTGTCATCGCAACGGGGCCGAAATTATCCGCCCAGACGACTTCGCAGCCAGCGGTGCAGACATTCAAAGAATCCGAGCGCAAGCCCTCCAAGTCCGACGCCTATACGCGCAGCGACCGCCGCTTCCTCGTGAATATTCTGCGGATCAATCATAACGAGACAGTGATCGCCCAGCTCGTGGCCGAACGGGCCACCACGCGTGAGATCAAGGCCCTTGCGCGTCAGCTGGTCGCAGACTTGGGAGAAGCCAATCGTGAGGGACGTCTGCTCGCGGAACATAAAGGAATCCCCGTTCCCGAGTCGCGTAGCGAGTCTGGCGACCTCAAGTCGTGGAACGAAAAGAAACCTGAGAACCTGGATCAGGATTACCTCAATCGCGCTCGCGACACGCTGGAAGATTTGTCGGATCTCTACGAAAAAGCTTCCAACAAATCTGATGACCCGGAGATCGCCGCCTTCGCAAAAAAGATTCTTCCGTCTGTCCGTAAACAGCTGGAAATCGCCGGACAGCTCGTGCCGGTGCATCCCTGAATATCGGGAATGGTAAAGGCCCTGATATTCTAAAACGCGCGCTGCTGTTATCGTCGTGAGATGAAACTACCCCAAATTTTTAAGCGCACCCAAGTTGTCCCCGCCGGCAATCCCGCCAATCCCTCGCTCGAAGAACGCGAGAAGATGATCGCGAAAAATAAAAAGAAGGAAGAGCCAGTGAAAAAGCTTCCCGCCGATGAACTTCGGGAACATGCGAAGGACTGAGACTTCGGTCCATGTCCATCGCGCTTTACGTCATCTACTGCCTTTCCCTTCTCACGATACCGCACCTGCTGTTTCGTAAGAAGCATCCGTCCGCAACTCTCGCCTGGCTTTGGGGAATCCTCCTGTTCCCCTTTGCCGGAGCCCTGCTCTACCTCGCCATCGGCACTGACCGGCTGAAACGAAAACGACTCCGCCGTCGCGCATCGTTTAGCACCTCTCGGTCGAAGCAGAAAAAGAATGACGTAAAATATCCCGATTTGGGCGAACGCGACTCTGCCTTCGTTTCGCAGATCGTGCGGCTTAATCAGATTCCGGTCACGCAAGTCGAAGAAGCCCGACTGCTGCCTGATGCGGACACGTTTTATGATGCGCTGCTACTGCGAATCAACGAGGCGAAGCACCACGTCCACATTCAGTTTTTCATCTGGCGTCGCGACGAGACTGCCGCGCGGTTTTTAGATGCGCTTGTCGCCGCCGCCCGCCGTGGCGTGAAGGTGCGGGTTCTCTTGGACGAGATCGGATGCATCATGCTTCCGTCGTCCTACTTTCAGCCTTTGATCGATGCAGGCGGAGAATTTTCCTGGTTTCTCACAATCAGCCCGCGCCGCCATCGCTACCTGTTTAATCTGCGTAATCATCGTAAACTTCAGGTTATCGATGGACGCATTGCCTTCGTCGGAGGCATGAATGTCGGACGCGAATATCAGGGCCTCGATCCCTCCGTGGGCGGCTGGCGCGACCTGCAGATAGAGCTTACCGGCCAAGCCGCCTGCGTGCTCCAGGAGTCGTTTGCCGACGACTGGTTTTTTGCCACCGAGCGCCACCTGGACGACGAGTGCTACTACCCGACCGCACCGCGCCCCGGCACATTTACCACGCTGATCGTTGCAGGCGGACCCGACTCTATTCATTCGCCGGTGCAAAAGTCGCTGCTCGCGTTGTTGAATCACGCCAAGCGACGGATCTGGCTCACGAGCGGCTACTTCGTCCCAAACAGCGTAACACTTACCGCGCTTCAACTCTGCGCGGCTCGCGGAGTGGATGTGCGCCTGCTTATTTCTGGAAAGAGCGACCACCCATATCTGCTGCACATCGGTCGTTCTTATTACGAAGATCTGCTGGAGGCCGGCGTCCGTATTTTTGAATACAATGCCGCCATTCACCATTCCAAAGCCGGCGTGATCGACGACGACTGGTTACTGGTGGGCTCCGCCAATCTGGACAATCGCTCGATGCATTTGAACTTTGAGCTGAATGTGGTGCTCAACATGCCAGAGCGCGCGGGCGAACTCGGAGCGATTCTCCAAAAAGACTACGACTCCGCGCTCGAGATCAAGCTGGAGAAATTCCGCAAACGCCCGCTCCACGAAAAATGGATCGAAGCGATCTGCCGTCCTTTCGGACCCGTGCTTTAGGCTTTGGCTCTGCGGCTTGGGGCTTGGGGCTTGGGGCTTGGGCCGACGCAATGCCTCTGGGGCAGCGGGACGGCCTTTTTAATTCAGCCTAACGCTCATTGATCGTTCTGAATCAAGTAACGCCACATTCTATTCGCAAAGCCGGTCGAAAAGCACTGCTCCCTGCGTGCATTTCTCGATGAGCGAATGCGCTGCGACTTAAATCGCCTCGGGCACCGCAAACGGCTCAATGGAGCCGCCGCCGGGGAGACGCTTACGTTTCCGATAAAGCGTCGCTTGGTTGATTCCCAGCACTTGAGCCGCATGGCCCAGCGTCTGCGTGCGGGCAACCACTTCGCGAATGTGCGCCTCTTCGAGTTCGGCTAGGCTGATGAAATCGCCCACCTGCGGGATTCCCGCCTGTCCATCGGAGCTGAAGATAGGAAAGTCTTCCACGTCCAGATTGTCGCGGTCGGAGAGAATGGCCGCGCGCTCCACGACGTTGCGCAGTTCACGCAAGTTGCCGGGCCAGG
>JBEVND010000267.1:0-5129 GCA_040508285.1 Rariglobus sp.
AACCTCGCATCGCTCATGCGCTGCACGATTCACACCGGGCGCACGCATCAGATCCGCGTTCACATGAAGTCGCTTGGGCACATCCTCCTCGGCGATGTCGTTTACGGTTGGAAGGCGAGTCCGCGCCTGCCGACGCAGCCCACGCGCATGATGCTCCACGCCGAGCATCTGGTGGTGAAGCACCCGGTTACCGGTAAGGTCCTCGATCTGCGCGCGCCGTTGCCCAAGGATTTTGAGAAAATGCTCAAGGCACTGCGCAAACTGGAGAAACCAGCCGCCACGCAGATCAAGCGCGGCCTGCGCAGTCCGTTGAATCCAAAGTGATCGGCTGGAGACGCCGCGATGTTTCGCCGCGCGGGCCTTCTCGGTCAGCAGTTGGGAAACGTGCCAGGATGACGATGCCGCGTCTGTTTAACTGAGGGCGCTCGAGGCCAATCCCCAGCGCAGGTTGTAGAGCGAGTGGTGAAAGCGCTCGAACAGGCCAAACTCGGCTACCGCGATCACCGTGACGAGCGCGGCGGGAAATACGTCGGCGCGGGCGGCGGGCATACCGGGAATCTGTTTGCGCTCGTCGAGCGTCAGCGGACTTAACTCGTCGAGCAATTCGTCCAGCGTGCCGGTCGGGATCGTCGCTGGCGTTTCTTCGAGCTTCACGCCGTGGCGGGCGGCTTTGATGGCGCGCACACTGGTAAACGTCCCGCCGGTAAAAACAGCTTCGGCATCCGTAAGATTAAAACGAAAACCGACTTGTTTGAAGGCGTCGCGCACGTGCCGCGCGAGTGCGGCGCATTCGGACGTTTGTAGCGGCAGGAACGGATCACGGATGAATTTTTCCGTCATGCGCACGCAGCCGAGTTTGAGGCTGATCGCTTGCTCGATGCGTCGGTCGCGAAACGCAAGGCATTCGAGACTGCCGCCGCCCAAGTCGAAAACATAGAAGTCGCGCAGAGGGGCGAGGGCGGGATCGCAAGTGAGTCCGCGCCCAATCAAGTCGGCTTCTTCGTCGCCGGAAAGAATGCGAATGGCGTGGCCCGTGGCTTCGAGGACGCGTTGGCGAAATTCGGCGCCGTTAAGCGCGTCGCGCACCGCGCTGGTGGCGACGAGGATGGTTTGTGTGGGGTAAAACGGCGTGGCGTCGGCGAGCAATTCTTCAATGGCGGCGAGTCCGCGGGCCATGCCTTCGTCGGTCAGGCGTGGCTCAGCTTTGCTGATGCCGGCGCTGATGCGGGCATCGATGGTTTTTTGTTTAAGCGAAACGAGTTGTCCATCGGCCTCGCGTCGGGCGACGAGCGTCTTGATGGAGTTGGAGCCGATATCGATGACGGCGACGACGGGCAAAGGCATGCCGTCACGAAACACACGAAGTAACGTGAAAGGAAGAATTCTGTTTCCGCAGCCGAAGCGAGGAGCGCTTTCGTGGGTTAACAAAACGCCCCGTCGTTTTTCTACGTGGTTACAGCACGAAATCCGCAGGCGCGATGAGGACGACGAATTCACCTTTGAGGCTGCCTTTGAGAAGGCGGTCGCGGACATCGGCAGCACGACCGACAAGGAAGGTTTCGTGGAGCTTCGTTACCTCGCGCGCGATGCAGACGATGCGGTCGGGACCCAGTTTCTCAACGATCTCGACGGCGAATTTGTCGATGCGGTGGCAGCTCTCGTAGAGGGCGATGGTGAATTCGAAGTCGCGGTATTTTTCGAGGAACGCGGTGCGGGCGGCGGTCTTGGCGATAAGAAAGCCTGCGAAAAGAAAACCGTTGGTGGGGAGTCCGCTGGCGCTGAGCACGGCGGCGACGGCGCACGCGCCGGGCACGGGAACGACCGGCAAACCGCGGCGGCGGCAGGCGCGCACGATGCGGAAGCCGGGATCGCTGATGGCGGGCGTGCCTGCGTCGGACACGACGGCGACGGATTTGCCGGCGGCGATCTGGTCGGCGAGTTTTTCAGCAACCTCGATTTCATTGTGGTCGTGGTAGGCGACGAGGTCGCGATGCAGGCCGAAACGGGTGAGCAACGAGCCGGTGGTGCGGGTGTCTTCACATGCCACGAGATCCACGGCGCTCAGGATGGCGCGGGCGCGTTCGGTGATGTCGGCCAGGTTGCCGATGGGCGTCGCCACGACGTAAAGATGGCCGGGCTGGGGCGTGAGCGAAGCGTTGGGCGTGGAGTCGGCCATGTGGAAGTAAACAGGCACAAAAAAATCCGGCCTTCGCGAGGCCGGATTTTGAAGAAACAGATTAGCGATAACCACCGCCGGGCGATCCCATCCCACCCATACCGGGAATGCCACCTTCCCAATTAGCCGGACGGCTCCATGGAATGGTGCTGTCTTGCTCGGTCTTGGTGGTGCAGCCTGCGAGAAACGCGGCGGCTCCGGCGAGGGCGATGAGAACGAACTTTTTCATTAGTTGGCGGTAGCGGGAGCGGGGGCTGCAGCGGGAACGGTGAGGGCGGCTTTATCGCCCTTAACCAAGCCACCGCGGATTGAGCCGGCGGCGACCTGTGCGATCGAGAAGTTGTCCTGGACGCTGCTCACTTGGGCGGTGGCGACGGTGCTGCCGCCGCGGGTGAGGGTGAAGTTCTGGTTAACCTGAACGCCTTGGGCGGAGCCGGCGTTAAGAACGACAAAGGCGTTCTGGGAGCCGATGCTGACGACTTCAGCATTGATGCTAGAAGGAGAAGCTTGGGTCGTGGAGCCAGCAGCGGTGCCACCGGTGGTGTTGGGCAGGGTGCCGACGGTGCCGCGACCGGCCTCGAGTTCAGTGATGCGCGCCTGGAGGGTGGCGATGTTGGTCTTGTAGCCTTCGATCTCTTCAGGGGTGGCGGCGGAGGCGGAGAGCTTGGACTGGGCGAGCTCGCGCTTGAGCTGGCTGACTTCGCGGTTGAGCGCCTGCTCGGCGTCTTCCTTGGCGGTGATCTGGTTTTTGAGCTGGGCGATATCGCGGTTCAGCTGGGTGCCACGGGTCTCGGCGGCGGAGGCCTTGGAAACGGCGGCGGCGCGCTCGTCGTCGACCGAGAGGAGGCGCTTCTGGAGGCCGTCGGCTTGAGCGGTGGACTCGGTCAGCTTGGCCTGGAGGTCATTGGCGCGAGCTTCGGTCGTGGTGACCTGTTGCTGCAATTGCTCCTTCTTGTCGCCGATCTGGATGTAGAAATAGGTGGAAGCAGCGGCGCCCAGAATGGCGATGACGCACAGAACGAGGGTAATGGATTTCATGGGGATGTAAGGAAAGAGTCTCAGCAGCGCTGAGCGGGTTGAAAAGGGAAAAGTTCCTTAAAATGCCGCCCAAGCGTGGATACGCCAACGGGCGGCACTTTCTGCAGGAACGCAAATCGACTTAGGCGGAATACGTCGATTCGAACCAAGGCGTTTTGGCGGCCTTCTTCACGGAGCCGTTGGCGGCGAGATGTTCGAGGACTTTGAATACAAGCTCGGCCTTGCCCGTATCGCCGAGTGCGGAGGCGAGCGTTTCAGCAGTGAACGTCTGACCTGAGGAGGCTTTGAGTTTCTCGACGATCTGAAGTTTCAGCGCGATCACCGCACCGGCAGCCTTTTTGCCGGCTTCGACGCCGGGCTGGTGGTAGGCATTGATGCCGACGAGCGAGGCGTAGAATCCGACGACGCGTTCATAGAGGCCGATGAGAATGCCGAGCGTGCGCGGGGAGACGTCATTGACGGTGATCGAGACGGACGAGCGGTCTTTTTCGGACAACGCGTCACGGGTGCCGAGGTAGAAACCTTGGAGATAATCGCCGGTGGTGACACCCGGATCGACGTCGAACGAGGCGCCTTCGCGGTCCTTGAGCACCTCGATGAAGGTGACGAAGAAGTTGTTCACGCCTTCGCGGAGCTGTTGCACGTAGGCGTGCTGGTCGGTGGAGCCCTTGTTGCCGTAAACGGCAATGCCCTGATTCACGACGTTGCCCTTGAGGTCGAACTCCTTGCCGAGCGACTCCATGACGAGTTGCTGGAGATAGCGGGAGAACAGGAGCAGGCGATCCTTGTAGGGGAGGACCACCATGTCCTTCGCGCCTTTGCCATCAGTGGCGTAATACCACATCAGCGCGAGGAGCGCGGCCGGGTTTTCGGAGGTTTTATGCGAACGCGTAACGACGTCCACGGCGGCGGCACCATCGAGGATTGCCTGGATGTCGATGCCTTGGAGCGCGGCGGGCAGAAGGCCAACGGCGGACAGCTCGCTGGTGCGGCCGCCGACCCAGTCCCACATCGGGAAACGGGCGAGCCACGCTTGCGTGATCGAGGTCTGCTCCAGCTTCGAGCCGGCACCGGTGACGGCCACGAAGTGCTTGGCGAAGTTAAGACCGGCGGCCTTGAACGCAGCGGCGGCTTCGAGCTGGCCGTTGCGAGTCTCGGCTGTGCCGCCCGACTTCGAGATGACGACGGCGAGCGTTTCGGGGAGTTTGCCGGCGAGGGAGGCGAGGACGTAGTCGATGCCGTCGGGATCGGTGTTGTCGAAGAACGAAACGGCGAGCTTGTCGGCGGCGGGCTGGCCAAGGGCGTGATTCACGAATTGCGGACCGAGGGCGGAGCCGCCGATGCCGATCACGAGGAGCTGCGTGAATTTTTTGCCGGTTGAGCCGAGGATTTTGCCTGCGTGCACGTCAGCGGCAAACGTCTTGATCGCGGCGAGGGTATCGGAAATTTCGGCGGCAAGTTCGGGCGTAGGCGCGAGCTTGGGGGCGCGGAGCCAGTAGTGGCCGACCATGCGATTCTCGTCCGGGTTGGCGATGGCACCTTTTTCGAGGGCGGCCATGTCCGCGTAGGCCTGCTGAATGGCGACTTCTTTTGACGCGAGGAAATCGTCGGGAAAGGGGATGCGGCTGATGTCGAGCGCGAGGCCGAGCTCGGAGTTCTGGTAGTAGTGTTTTTTAAAGCGTGACCAGGTAGACATAAAAAGGATGAAGCCTGTTATGAAGTCGCCGGTCTCAAGGACAAGCGAGGATCGGCAGCGCCGGAACTATGAAACGTTTCTTTTGAAACGATGAAGCCAAGGCTATTGGCCCTCGAATTAGGGCCAGCCGACCCGGGCCGCTTTAGTCGCGCCAGTGACGCCGACGAAGAGCTGCGCACGCCACGATCGCTGCCAATCCGCTCAACGCATACGTGGAAG
>JBEVND010000285.1:0-3660 GCA_040508285.1 Rariglobus sp.
CCCGGATCACTGAGCCGCACCGCGACGGGGTGCGCTCATGGCGTTTACTCGCCCGAACCACGCGCCGCTTCCATCCGCTTTGCCAGTTCCACGTCCTTGGCGGTGACTTTATCGCCCGAATCGTGGGTGGTGAGGCGGATGGCGACTTTGTTGTAAACATTCGTCCACTCTGGATGGTGATCCAGCGCATCGGCCTCGAAGCCCGCCTTGAGCATAAAGGCCAGCGCCTGGCGGAAATTCTCGAATTTAAGCTCCTTCACCAGCGCGTCCCGCTCCCAAGTCCAGCCCGGCAGATGAGTGAGCGCGTGGGTGATTTCCGAGGAGGTCAGCGGGGGCGATTTCATGCGTCCAAGCTGTCCAACCAAACGTTTTTCGTCAACGGGCGCGACGTCGTGAAGGCTGCTTGTCAAAACCCGTGGCGGCCACCTAACTCCCTCCCTTCGCCCATGCCTGACACGCCTGCTCAAATCCCCGCCCACGTCGCCATCATCATGGACGGTAACGGACGCTGGGCCAAACAACGCGGCCTCCCGCGCATCGAGGGCCATCGCCGCGGTGTCGAAACCGTGCGCAGCATCATCGACGCATCCAAGGAACTGGGCATCCGTTACCTCACGCTCTACGCTTTCTCGGTGGAGAACTGGCAACGTCCCCAGGAAGAAGTCGGCGCGCTCATGTCGCTGCTCGAGTTTTTTCTCAAACGCGAAACCGCCACGCTGGTTAAAAACAAAGTCCGGCTGCTCACCATCGGCCGCACGCAGGAATTGCCCGAAGTCGTGCGCCGCCAGCTCGACGCCGCCATTGCCGCCACCGCTCAGTTCACCGAGCACACGCTGGTCCTCGCGCTCAACTACGGCTCGCGCACCGAGATCGTCGACGCCGCCCAATCCTACGCCGCCGCCGTCGCCGCAGGCAAAATCAGCCCCAACGACCGCTCTTGGGAAACGTTTTCCCGCCACCTTTACACCGCAGATCTCCCCGATCCTGACCTCGTGATTCGCACCTCGGGTGAATATCGCGTGAGCAATTTCCTTTTGCTGCAGGCCGCCTATTCCGAATTCGTTTTCACGCCCGTGCCGTGGCCCGATTTCACCAAGGCCGACCTCGTCGCCGCGATCGAAGCCTACGGAAAACGCGAGCGCCGTTTCGGCAAGACCAGCGAGCAGCTCAAAGGCGCGGTCTGCTCCTGAGCGTTTCCCGTTTTCCCATGCTGTCGCTCATCAAAAAGACTGCGCTGCTCGTCGCGTTCTCGGCGTTCTGCCTCTGCGCACAAGCCGCCCACTTCGACCTCGGCCGGACCGGCGACCTCTACATCGACGCGCCCGCGTCCTGGAAGGTTAAATCGCGGTTGATCGAAGGCGTGGGCTACGAGTTCACATTTACTCCAGCCAACGGAACCAACGCCAAGGCGCTGATCACGCTCGTCACGCAGGCCGCCGCCAAGCCGGTCGATCCCAAGAAAATCGACGCGGATTTCATCCAAACGTGCCGCCCCTTCGTCGCCGCCTCGGTTGAGAAAAAAGCGGACCTGCGCCGTTACCAACTCAAGCAGGGCTACGGCGTCTACGCGATTTTTACCGACGCCGCTCTGGTCGAACAACCCGCGAAGCCCAATGACTATAAGGTCATGGCACCCGGCTTGATTCAGCTCACCGATTCGATTCAGGCCCTCGCCACGCTTTTTGCAGACGATGCCAACGGTCCCGAAATGGCCGCCATGCGCGCCTTTGTAGAAAGCCTGCGCATCACTCCGGCAATCACCTCTTCTTAAAACTTTCCTCATGGGCAAACGCATCTTCAGCACCGTCCTTCTCTGGCTCATTATCCTCGCGACGATGTATTTCTTCCAAGCGCGCGGCGCCATCGTGCTGCTCGTGCTCGTGAGCACACTCACGCTCCGGGAGTTTTACCAGATGGTCGGGCGCATGGGCCACGCGCCGTTTGCCCGCGTCGGCATGTTGTTCGGTGCCGCCATCTCGCTCGCGCCGCTGGCCGTCCAGCACTCTCCACTGCTGACGCCTGAAAACATCCTCGCGGTTGCCGCCATCGTTTTTGCCGTCCGCATCGTCGGCGAGCGCACGCCCGAAAACCGCGTCGAGTCCCTCGGTTGGACGCTCTTCGGTCTCGTTTACATTCCGTTCATGCTGCAGTTTCTCGTGCGCATCCTGCTGCTCGACGGTCCGCACACCGGCACCGGTCTGGCCCTGGTGCTGTGGTTGATCGCCGTATCCAAGTTCTGCGACGTCGGTGCGCTGCTCAGTGGCATGGCCTTCGGCAAACACAAGATGGCTCCCGTCATCAGCCCCAAGAAAACGTGGGAAGGCGCCGTCGGCGGCCTGATCACCTCCGCCGCCCTGGGCGCCACGCTCGTGTATTTCTTTGGCCAATACTTTCCGACCAGCCTCACGCCGCTGCTCGCCGCCGCCATCGCGTTGCCCATCGCCGCCCTCGGCATCATTTCCGACCTCGTCGAGTCGGTCATCAAGCGCCGCGCCAACACCAAGGACTCGGGCGCAACCATCCCGGGAATCGGCGGTATGTTTGATCTCTCCGACAGCCTCGTGCTGACCGCTCCCGCCGGCTTCCTGATCTTCAGCCTGCTGTAAAAATCCGGCCTCGTTCCGTGGTCGCTCCCGTTCCCGACATCGGGAAAACGCCCCGAGACTGCGAACGAGAAAGATTTTCGAACCTATCCACCGAATGTCCGTCCCCCGCAAACGCGTCGTTCTCCTTGGCGCCACCGGCTCCATCGGCGAAAACACCCTGCGCGTCATCGCCGCGCATCCCGATAAACTGGAACTCGTCGGCATCGCCGCGCGCGGGAGCTGGCAAAAACTCGCCACCATCGCCCAGAAGTTTCGCGTGCCGCATGTCGGTGTGTTCGACGACGGCGCGCTGATCTCCGCTCGCGACTCCGGCACTTTTCCCGCCGGCACCCAGTTCCATTCAGGTCTCGCCGGACTGGTCGATCTCGCGCGCCTGCCTGAAGCCGACACCGTGCTCGTCGCCGTCGTCGGCACCACCGGGCTCGAGCCCGCCCTCGCCGCCCTCGCCGCGGGCAAGCACCTCGCGCTCGCCTCCAAGGAAATCCTCGTCCTCGCCGGCAAATTCGTGATGGCCGCCGCCAAGGCCAGCGGTGCGCAACTCCTGCCCGTCGACAGCGAACACAACGCCGTTTTCCAATGTTTGCAGGGCCACGATTGTGCGGATGTTGCCCGCATCACGCTCACGGCGAGCGGCGGCGCTTTCCGCGATTGGCCGGCCGAGCGCCTCGCGCACGTGACGCCGACCGACGCCACGAAACATCCCAACTGGTCGATGGGGCCCAAGATCACCGTCGACTCCGCCACGCTCGCCAACAAAGGCCTCGAGCTCATCGAAGCACAGCAGCTCTTCGGCCTGCGCGCCGATCAGTGCCACGCCGTCATCCACCCGCAAAGCATCGTCCACGCTCTCGTCGGCTTCAACGACGGCTCAACGCTCGCCCAGCTTTGCCCGCCGTCGATGACGTTCCCGATCCAACACGCGTTGCTCCATCCCGCCCGCCCGCCGGGCGTCGGCACGCCGCTCGATTTTACGCAGCTGCTCTCGCTGGAATTCCGTCCCATCGACGACACTCGGTTCCCCATGATGCGCCTCGCCCGCGAGGTCATGCACGCC
>JBEVND010000302.1:0-4488 GCA_040508285.1 Rariglobus sp.
AGGCCGCCCACCAGGGCGTGAACCCCGACGAAGTCGTCGCCATCGGCGCAGCCATCCAAGGCGGCGTGCTCAAGGGTGACGTCAAAGACGTTCTCCTCCTCGACGTGTCCCCGCTCACCCTCGGCATCATGACCGCCGGTGACGTTTCCACGCCGATGATCGCCCGCAACACCACCATCCCGACCAAGAAGTCGCAGGTGTTCTCCACTTACGCGGACAACCAGCCCGGTGTCGAAATCGTCGTCCTTCAAGGCGAACGCTCGATGGCTCGCGACAACAAGAACCTCGGCACGTTCAAGCTCGACGGCATCGCTCCGGCTCCCCGTGGCACGCCACAGATCGAGGTTACCTTCGACATCGACGCCAACGGTATTCTCCACGTTTCCGCCAAGGATCTTGGCACGGGCAAAGAGCAGAAGATCACCATCCAGGGTTCCTCCGGTCTCTCCAAAGAAGAGGTCGAGAAGATGACCAAGGATGCCGAGCTCCACGCCGAGGAAGACCGCAAGCGCAAGGAAGGCGTCGAGACAAAGAACCAGCTGGACAGCACCATCTATGGCATGGAAAAGACCTTGAAGGAAAGCGGCGACAAGCTCCCCGCCGACATCAAGGGCAAGATCGAGACCGCGATCGCCGATGCCAAGAAGGACCTCGAGTCCGGTGACACCGACAAGCAGAAGGCCGCGATGGAAAACCTCCAGAAAGTCGGAGCCGAGCTCTACGCCGCCGCCCAGCAGGCCGGTGGTGCCGCCGGTGCCGCTCCTGAAGGCGCTTCCGACGAGCCCGCCTCCGGTGGTTCCTCCAAGAAAGCCGAGAAGAAGGCCGACGTCGTCGATGCCGACTTCGAGGTCGTGGACGAAGACAAGAACGACAAGAAGTAACCCTTCTTTTTCCCTTTCGCCTGTCCGCCAGCCGTAGTGCCGGCGGACGGGCGTCGTTAAAAAACGAATACACAACTCCCAACCCAAACCTAAATCAAAACCCATATGGCCAAAGCTAAGATCAAGCCCATCGGCGATCGCGTGCTCGTGAAGCACCTCGAAGACTCCAAGGAACAAGTTCGCGGTGGCATCATCATCCCTGATTCCGCCAAGGAAAAGCCACAGGAGGCTGAAGTCATCGCCATCGGCACCGGCAAGAAGGACGAAAACGGCAAGTCCGTTCCCTTCGAGGTCAAGGTCGGCGACAAGGTTCTCATCAGCAAATACGGCGGCACCGAGGTGAAGATTGACGAAGTCAAATACACCATCGTCCGCGAAGACGACATTCTCGGCGTCATCGCCTGAGCTGTCTCCAGAAACCCACTACTTAATCCGATTTAAATACAATGGCTGCTAAACAAATCCTGTTCGACGAGGCCGCTCGTCAGAAGATCCTCCGTGGCGTCGAGCTCCTCGCCCGCGCTGTCAAAGTCACCCTCGGTCCCAAGGGCCGCAATGTCGTCATCGACAAGAAATTCGGTTCCCCTGCCGTCACCAAGGACGGCGTGACCGTCGCCAAGGAGATCGAGCTTGCCGATCCCTACGAGAACATCGGCGCCCAGCTGGTGAAGGAAGTCGCTTCCAAGACCAACGATGCTGCCGGTGACGGCACCACCACCGCGACCGTGCTCGCCGAAGCCGTCTACAAAGAGGGCCTCAAGCACGTCACCGCCGGTGCGAACCCGATCTACCTCAAGCGCGGTATCGACAAGGCTGTTGAAGCCGCTGTCACCGAGCTCGCCCGCATCTCCAAGAAGGTGAACGACAGCGAAGAAATCCGCCAGGTCGCCACCGTGTCCGCCAACTGGGACACCGAGATCGGCCAGATCATCGCCGAGGCTCTCGACAAGGTCGGCAAGGACGGCACCGTGACCGTCGAAGAGGCCAAGTCCATCGAGACCACCCTCGACGTCGTCGAAGGCATGCAGTTCGACAAGGGCTACCTCTCGCCTTACTTCGCGACCAACGCGGAGAGCCAGGAAGCCATCCTCGAAGACGCCTACGTCCTCATCCACGAGAAGAAGATCTCGAACCTCCAGGAGTTCCTCCCGATCCTCCAGGCCACCGCCAAGACCGGAAAGCCCCTCCTCATCATCGCTGAAGAGGTCGAAGGTGAAGCCCTCGCCGCGCTCGTCGTTAACAAGATCCGTGGCACCCTGAACGTCGTTGCCGTCAAGGCTCCTGGCTTCGGTGATCGCCGCAAGGCCATCCTCGAAGACATCGCTGTCCTCACCGGCGGCCGCCTCCTCACCGAGGACCTCGGCATCAAGCTCGAGAACGTCACCGTTGCCGACCTCGGCAAAGCCAAGCGCATCGTCGTTGGCAAGGAAGCCACCACGATCGTGGAAGGTTCCGGCAAGTCCTCCGACATCCAGGGCCGCGTGAAGCAGATCCGCCGCTAGATCGACGAAACCACCAGCGACTACGACAAGGAGAAGCTCCAGGAGCGCCTTGCCAAGCTCGCCGGCGGCGTCGCCGTCATCAACGTCGGTGCCACCACCGAGTCCGAGATGAAGGAAAAGAAGCAGCGCGTTGAAGACGCTCTCCACGCCACCCGCGCGGCCGTTGCTGAAGGTATCGTTTCCGGCGGCGGCGTTGCGCTCCTGCGCACGGCCAAGGCCATCGATGCCGCCATCAACTCGCTCGAAGGCGACGAGAAGCTCGGCGCCCAGATCGTGCGTCGTGCGGTCGAAGCCCCGCTCAAGCAGCTCTGCTTCAACGCCGGCGTCGAAGGCGCTGTCGTTGTCCAGGCTGTCCTCGCGAGCAAGGGTTCCAACGGTTACAACGTCGCCACCGGCGCTTACGAAGACCTCGTGAAGGCCGGCGTCGTCGACCCGACCAAGGTGACCCGCACCGCCCTGCAGAACGCTGCGTCCATCGCCGGCCTCCTGCTCACCACCGAAGCGATCATCACCGACGCTCCGGACAAGAACCCCGCTCCTGCCGCCCCTGGCGGCGGCCACGGCGGCGGCATGGACTACTAAGTCTTAACGACCGAACGTCTGATCAAGAGGGCACCCTTTCGAGGGTGCCCTTTTTTTGTGCGTCGATGGGCGGATTAAACGTGCTGTGATATTAGGGCTTCACCACGCGCAGGCGCATGAAGCGGGAGCCGATCGAGGCGGCGGGCGAGAGGTCGGTGACGCGGAGCGTTTGAGTGAAGCCGTCGTCGCTGACGAGAGCCGGGGCGGAAACGTCGGAGGCATTGGATGTCCACAGCTGGAGATCGTTGGAGACTTCGACGATATACGACAAGTCGGCGGCGGTTTTGCTGCGGGTGTAGGTGAGCGCAAGGTGACCGTTGTCCACGACGCCTAGTTGTTGGGGCAAGTTGGCGACCTTGGGATTGGTGCCGAGGGCATACTCCATGAGGTTGGAATACCCGTCGCCGTCCGGATCGGCGGACGGGCCGCTGACGGCGGCGTTGCTCAGTTCCGGGGTGGTGAAAAACGTGGACTGAAATGTCGTGAGATTGGCCGGCTGGAAGTGCGCCACGAGCGAGCGAGAACCGTTGAGCGTAAAACTGTAAGAGGTGCCGGTGGACGCAGTGGTGTTGGCCTCACGCCAGCCGACGAAACCGAATCCGGCGGAGGTCGTGGTGCTCACGGTGATGGCCGTGCCATTTTCAAAGATGCCTGCGCCCGTGGCGGTGCCCGCACCGGCGGGCGACACACCGACTGAGAGCGTCGCGGCGGTGAGGACAGGTATTGAGTTTTCCATGACAACATCGGTCACGGTCGCGGTGGCGCGAGCGGTGTCGGTCCCGGCGCAGATGGCGAGACCGGCTTGCGGAGCGCTGGCAAAGTTGGCGGCGACACTGCCGACCTGAGTCCATGAAAGGTTATTTGTGGAGTAGGCGGCAGTGACGGTGCCATCGGTCTGGTTTAACTTTAGCCAGACAGGGGCGGACGTGATGCCCGGGGCTTGAACTGCCGTGGCAGTGGCACCGATACCGGTTCGTGAACGCAGCGTGATGAGGCCGGCGGGGGAAACCGTTAGGGCGACGAAGGGGGCGTTCGCATCGGTGCCGTCTCGTAACATCACGCCGGCTTGCGCGGTGGCGGGTGTTGTTTGCAGGGAGGTGACGCGTGCGGAGATGGAAGGCGTGGCGGTGGTCGTCTGCGCGGACGTGAAGGCGAACTTGTCCGTGGTGGTGCCGATCTGTGTGCCGCTGCCGGAGATCGTCCAAGTCGAGTCGGCGTAGGCTGCGGAGCCGCTGAGGGCGGGTGCACCGAGGTCGAGGTGGCTCCAGCCATCGGGAATGAGGCTGGTGGTGATCGTGCCGGTTCCGGTGAACGTGACGCCGCGACCGTTCAGGTCGTCGGTGGTGTAGGTGCCGGCCGGGAGGATGGTTTTACCGATGGTGAGACGAGCGACTTTGACGGCTTTTGAGTTGATGACGGCCGTGCCGTTGGCGAGGGCAAGCGGGCCGGAACTCGTGATGTTGATCGGGAACGACAAGGTGCCGCCGACGAGGTTGATTTTGCCGCGGTAGTGGGTCGCGTTG
>JBEVND010000304.1:0-4287 GCA_040508285.1 Rariglobus sp.
GCCGGAGTTGTCGGTTGAGCGATTGGCGGCGTCGGTGGGGTGCGCGACGGACACATTATCACGGCAGTTTCACCGCGAACGCGGGGTGACGTTGACGACGTGGATCGCGAAGGAGCGCGTGGCGCTCGCGAAGGAATTGCTCACGGACGGGCGTTACAACGTCGCCGAGGTGGGCTGGGCGTGTGGCTTTAGCGCGGCATCGTATTTCATCCGCGTGTTTCGGTCGCACACAGGAATGACGCCGCGTTTGTGGCGCGTCGCGGCGGGGCGGGCATAAAAAAACCGACGCGTCTGGCGTCGGTTTTTGTTGAGCAGGCCGTGGGGCGAGCGGGCGGCGTGTTACAGGCCTTTGCGCTGAAGCTCGGCTTCGAGTTGGCGCATGAACGACTGGGCGTCTTCGGGCGTGGGGCGGTAGCCTGGTTGGCTGATTTCGGTGAAACCGGGCCGGCCTTGGTGATCGATGATCCACTTGCCGGTGACACCGTCGCTGAAGGTCACGGCGCCGCTGGCGAGGGCGCCGGGGATGAGCGTCACGCCGTCGACATCGAGGATTACGCTGCCGGTGCCGGCGGGCGCGGCTTCGTCGGCAAGGTCTTCTTCGCCGGGGAGAGCTTCGGCGTCGTCATCCGGGGCGGTGCCGGCTTTTTTAGCGGCGGGGGCGCCGGCCTTGGGCTGGGTTTTGCTGACGTCGTTGGTGTCAACTTTGGCCGGGGCGTCTTTGAGCTGGAGATTCAGGTCGTCGACGAGGAAGCGGACGTCGATGTAGGTCATGGCGACCTTGAATTCATCACGCAGCTTTTTCTGGATCGTGGAGAGGTTGTCTCCGGCGGCGACCCAAGTGGAGACGGCGGCGGTTTGTTCGGGAGTAAGGCTCATGAAATTTGATTTAGGGTTAATGATTTATGGCCGGAGGCGGGCAACGCAAGCGACAGGCTGGAATGATTTGCGCAACAAAAAGCCCCGACGGGTGAGGTCGGGGCGGTGATTTACCCGAAAGGATAAATCATCAATCCTGCGTCAGGAATTTCTCAGCGGCTGAGTTGGTTGCGGAGGAACTCGATGGCGCCGCGGGCGGTGGTGTCCTGCTCCAGCATGTTGTCCACGGATTTGCAGGCGTGGATGACGGTGCCGTGGTCGCGACCACCAAAGGCGTCACCGATTTCCTGCAGGGAATGTTTGGTGAGGGAGCGGCTGAGATACATGGCGATCTGGCGGGGGATCGCGATGTTGTTGGGGCGACGCTTGCTGGTCATGTCGCTGTGGCGGATCTGATAGTGATCGGCGACGCGCTTCTGGATGATCTCGATGGTGAGCTGGTTTTGAGCCTGCTCCATGAGGACGTCCTGCAGCAGCATCTCGGTGGCGGGGAGATCGATGGGCTTGCCGGTGAGGGTGGCGTAGCTGGCGACCTTGATCAGCGCGCCTTCGAGGCGGCGGATGTTTTTCGCAATGTGCTGAGCGATGAAATTGGCGACGTCGGCCGGAATGTTGAACTTCAGCGTCGATGCCTTGGTGCGGAGGATCGCGAGGCGGGTCTCGTAGTCGGGGGCCTGGATGTCGGCGGGAAGTCCCCATTCGAAGCGGGAGACGAGGCGGGCTTCGAGTTTCTGGATCTCGGCGGCGCGGCGGTCGCTGGAGAGGATGATCTGCTTACCAGATTCGAAGAGATCGTTAAAAGTGTGGAAAAACTCTTCCTGGATGCGCTCTTTGCCGGCGAGGAACTGCACGTCGTCAACCAAGAGAATATCCACGCAACGGTAGCGCTGGCGGAACTTGGTGAGCTGGTTCTCCTGAAGCGCCTGGATGAACTCGTTGGTGAACTTTTCGGTGGAGAGGTAGGCGACCTTGGTGTCGGGCTTGGCGCGGAGGATCGCGTGGCCGATGGCGTGCATCAGGTGCGTCTTGCCGAGGCCGGTGTCACCGTAGAGGAAAAGCGGGTTATAGGCCTGCGCGGGGGATTGGGCGACGGCCATGGCGGCGGCGTGCGCCATCTGGTTATTCGAGCCGACGACGAAGGTCTCGAAGGTGTTACGCGGGTTGAGCGAGCCGACGTAAGCGGTGCCTTTTTCGTCGTAACGGGTAACGCGCTTGGGAGCGGAGGGTTTGACGCGGGGCGAGGGTGCCTCGGTGTCGGCTTCGGAATCGAGGGACGCAGAGAGGGTCGAGCCGGAGGAAACGGGGCTGCCGGACTTCTTGAGTTTGACGTTGAGGAAGCGGCCGGAGGTCAAACGCAGGCGCTGAACGATCAAATCGAGGTAGTTGTCGTTGATCCAGATGGCGGCAAAATCATTCGGCACGCCGAGGGTCAGGGTGTCTTCGGTGGAATCCAGGCAGGTGATGGGCTCGAACCACAGCTGGTAGACGTCCTCCGGAAAGAGGCCTTTGAAATCGCTTTTGACGGTTTCCCAGAGGCTCGAAGACGTGGCGACAGAAGACATGGAGTAGGACGAAGAGAGAGTGCTGAACTGAATTTTATTCACACAGGGCGATCCAAGGCGGTCAAAGGCACGTCATCGCGAGCAATGTCAGGCACCAGAGCAGGGGGAAAGGAGGGAAGCGGACCATCGTGGTAATCGTGCAAAATTAGCAGGCTAATTAAGGATTTGATGGGCAGCAGGATGCGAAGGGTTTCGCAGGAGGTGCCGGAGAGGACTCGAAAAGGACGTGTGAAAGAGCGGCTGGACCGGCTTGGTTGAATAAGACGGGTGGCGAATAACTAGGAACCCGAAAGGGGTTTCAAGAGCAACTTTCCGACAAGTTATTCACATCGATTTTGCGGATAAGTTTTTTCGTTTTTTGGTTGCCACTCAAACGTGATTTTTGGGCCGGAGGCAAAGCAGTGGCGAGTGTGTAGGGCTGCCGGCATTACAACGAAAATCCTCCTAGGGGAATCGGCCTGAAATGCGGCAAATGCGTGACGGGGCTTGACGGGTTCGCCGGTTTTTCGGGCCGCGTGTAACGAGCGCGTTACGACGCGGTGACAGGCGATGGATCCACCCATTTGCCATGTTCTTTAATTAACGCGATGAGGCGGGCGTCGGCTTCGACCTGCGGAATGTTGTATTGGACGCAGGTTTTCCCGACGTAGAGGTTGATCTTGCCGGGGGCGCCGCCGACGTAGCCGAAGTCAGCGTCAGCCATTTCGCCGGGGCCGTTTACGATGCAGCCCATGATGGCGAGCTTCACGCCTTTCAAATGACCGGTCTGGGCGCGAATGCGCTGAGTGGTGGTTTGAAGATCGAAAAGGGTGCGGCCGCAGGAGGGGCAGGCGACGAATTCGGTTTTAGAGATGCGCGCGCCGGCGCCTTGGAGAACGTTGTAGGCGACCTTGGTGGCGCGGGCGGCTTCAGATTCGGTCTCGATGGAAACGAGATCGCCCAGTCCGTCGCAGAGGAGCGAGCCGGTAAGAATGGCGGAGTCGAGAAGACGCGAGAGGAAAGACGGGTCGGGATTGACGGTCGTCCCGCTGGTGTTGCGGATCCAGAGCGGTGCACGAGAACCGGCGAGACGAAGTTGCTCGACCAGTGCACGGTAAGCCCCGGTCGGATGAGCCACGATGCCAGGAAACGGCGCGGCGGTCGTCGAGAGGGTGAAAATCAACCGATCTTCGCCCAGTGAAGGCAAGGCGGGAGCGAGTGCGGCGAGATCGCCCGCGGTGGTGGCGATCGCGAGCGTATGGCCGCGGGCGCGGATAAACTCCACGAACGCGAGCAACACCTCGACGTCGTCGGCGCCGAAGGTGCGCAGGAAAATGGCGGGCGTCTTGAATTCCTCGGTGGCGGCCGCGACGGCGGCGGTGGGCAGCGTCGGCGCGAGCTCGAGCACGGCAACCGGTGTGGGGGCGGTCGCGTTTTGGAAGAGACGGCCGACCTCTTGCAGTTGCGAGGCGCTGGAAATCGGGATGAGCACGCCCTCGGCCGGCGTGTCGACGAGGCGCGGTGAAGCGAGTTGCGCGAGCACGGCGGGCAACTCTTCGATCGAAGGCGCGCGCACGATCACGCGCGGCGGTTGCTCGGGGCCGACCAGCACGGACGGCGAAAGCGCGAGGGATTGCGTGGCGCGACGGACGTAGTGAAACGGATCGACGGCGTCCGCAGTCGTGGCGAAACGGGCAAATGGCGAAGCGGTGAGCGCGGTAACCGGTTGCCAGAGCGACATGGCTTTTTTCACGAGCGCCTGGGCCACGGGCACCTCGTAAACGCTGTCCTCGGTAAGCGACACGCGGATGGTGTCGCCCAGTCCGTCGTAGAGCAGGCTGCCGATGCCGATGGCACTCTTGATGCGGCC